>JASFOV010000112.1:0-10439 GCA_050116355.1 Anaerolineae bacterium | reverse complement strand
AGCGCTTTGGGGCTCGGTTTGTATACCCCGTCCAGCAGCGCCTCCAAGTCACCGCGGATGACAGACAGAGGAGTGCGCAGCTCGTGTGCAATGTCCGCCATCATATTCCGCCGCAACATCTCCTGGCGGGCCAGCGACTGGGCCATCTGATTAAAGGCCGTCCCCAGCTCACCGATCTCATCCGCGCTGCGTACCGTCACCTGCGTAGCTTCGCCGTCAGCCAAGCGATGCGCCGCCCGCGTCAGGGCCCGCAGTGGCGCCGTTAGCTGCCAAGCCAGCAGTGAGCCCAGGACCAGCGCCACACCACCCGCCGCCAACCCCGCCCACAGCAACGACCGGTTCACCTGTTGCAGAAACTCCGACTCGAGCGACTCGTGGACCGTGCCCTCAGCCGTGACCAACAGCGTGCCTACCGCTTGGTCGTTGACCACCATAGGCACCCCCACCGCTAGTTCCATGTCGGACAATCGTTGTCCGACCAGTTCAGACTGCGAGTCAGCTATCACCCGCCCATCAGGATCAGCCAGCAGCAGACGGTCCGCCGAGAAACCCGTCCCCTGACCACGGCCCCTGCCCTCGCCCCGTCCCCCGGTCTGACCCTCGACCAGGCTGGCCATCAGTTCATCCACACCATCCCAACTACCGGTCCGCAGATAATAGGCCGCAAATTCGGGGCCTAGACGCTCTGCGCGCACCTGCTTGCCCTGGCTGACATAGATCTCAAAACTTCGGGTCGTCGTGCGGTTGGCCAGCACCGCCACCACCCCCACAGCCACGATCGCCACCAGCACAAACGCGACCAGCAACTTGACCCAAAGACTGCGAAAGCGTCTCATCGTTCCGCAAACTTGTAGCCCACGCCATAGACCGTTAGGAGGTAGCTGGGCTCCCTGGGATCGGGCTCGATCTTCTGGCGGAGATTCTTGACATGGGCATCCACCGTCCGCTCATAGCCCTCAAATGCGTATCCCTGCACCCGGTCGAGCAGTTCCAAGCGGGTAAACACGCGGCCTGGATGGCGGGCCAGGACCACCAGCAGATCGAACTCGGTGGGCGTCAAGTCAGCGGCTCGCCCCTCGACGGTAACCCGCCGGCGTTCCAAATCGATGACCACCCCAGCGGCCACAATGGGCGCCAACGGTTGCTCTTGCTCCGACCCCGTCCGGCGCAGGACCGCCCGCACCCGGGCCACCAATTCGCGTGGGCTGAAAGGCTTGGTCACATAGTCATCGGCCCCCAACTCCAGGCCGATCAGCTTGTCCGTCTCGTCCACCCGGGCCGTGAGCATAATGATCGGCACGTTGCCTTCACGGCGCAACGTGCGTGCCACATCCAAACCATCCATACCCGGCAGACCCAGATCCAGGACAACCAAAGCCGGATTCTCATGCCGGTAAACGGTCAGAGCCATCTGTCCATCCGTGGCTGTCGCTACGCGGTAACCCGCGTTCTCCAGATAGGCCCGCACCGTCTTGACTATCTTTGGTTCATCGTCCACGATCAGGATCGTTTCTCCGGCCATGTACCACCTCCTCACTCGGCGATCCAGAATACCTCAATTGACCTTGCCTGTCAAATAGCGGCCAAGAAAATAGAACAGCGCACGCCGGGCCCTGGGGAACCATCCCTTGTCGTCCCTGCATGCGAAAAAGCGGGAAGGAGACCATCTCCTTCCCGCCCTCGATACCGCCTCGTCGCTGCTTAGCCGCCGCGCCGGCCTCTACCAGCCCACAGGGGCCGGCCGCTATCTTCGCGGATCTGCACTGTCAGTCTCTGGTTGGTAAGTTGACCTACTTCGAACTCGCCATCTTCGTCAAAGCCCAGCAACGTGATTTGGTCGCCAACCTCGGCCCGGAACCCTTGCTCCTGGGCATAGCTCCACGAACGGCCATCCACGACCAGGATGCTGCCATCTGTCATCTGCACCGTCAAAGCAGTAGCGTCCACAGCCGTGACGGTACCCGAGACTGGAAACCACCCGTCGACCTCGGCCAACCCTTCGCCAGTTCCTCCACCAGGCGCTTCGACGCGACCTTCCGCGGCATAGCCGCCCTGACCACCGGCGGAGGCCGCCGGTGTCCCTGCCTGGCGCTCCGTGGCCAGACGTCCACTTCCAGACCACGCCGGACGACCGTACTCATCCCGGAGCGCAACCGTCTCACCATCGCGCAGTCTGGTCAGTTGGGCGGCTTTCAGCTCGCCATCTTCCCAATAGCCCAGCACTTGGACGCGCTCTCCAGTCTGGAGAGCAAATCCCTGGGTTTCCATATAGCCCGGGCCGGTGCCCACCACCAGTTCCTCGCCGTCGTCCGTGACCACCACCAGGTCCACGCCAGCGTCGGGCGCCTGGACCACAGTCGCTTCGTACGTTGACCACGCTTCGGGCGCCGTCTCATAGTTGGGGTATTGCCTCTCGACGTTGCCGCTGCCCCCCTGTCCATTGCCGCCCTGTCCCTGTCCAGCGCCGCCGCGTCCCTGGCCCAGAACAGCCGTCTCATTTGATCCTGTCTGTGCCAGCGCCCGGCCGTTACCTTCGCCACGCGCCTCTGCCACATTGTCCGTCTTGTCTACCGTGCGAATGATGGCTCCTGCCACCAGAATACCGATCAAGCCTACCAGCAATGTTCCCAACAAAACCTTCTTGGCCATTTTTCTATCCTTTCCATTTCGCTTTTGTTTTCAAGGTTAGGGTCTATCGACCTCTCACCTTCTATTCTAACCGTTACTTTTGAAAATCTGTTGAACGCCTTGTGTAGAAATCCTCAAAATCTCCCGCCAATCCTCGATCCGTTCACGCGGCTAGCGGTTACTCGCTGGCACAGTCTGCTTGGCGGCCGGCTTGGCTGTCGCCTGTGGTTGTGGCAGCAGCGAGACAAAGAACTTGCGCGACACATTCTTGACCCAGCGCCAGTGGATGGCAAAGTGGACGACGGCTGCTACCGTGGCCACGACCCCGCTCCAAGTGTGGATCAGATCCCACGTGCTGCGGCTCAGGAGAAAGTTCGGGTCCCAGCCGGGATTGTTGCCGCCCTGGAAACCACCCGTCGGTGCAAAAAGGAAGTAAATGCCCGACAGGGCGCACACCAGGAAACTGACAGCGACTACCGCATCGAGCGCCACGTTGAACTTGGCCCCCTTGGACAGCCCCGTTCCCCGTGATAGGAGACCATTCACCACCTTGCGAGCCATCATTTTGACCCACCGCCAGTGGATGGCGAAATGGATCAGGATGGCGGCGATCATCAGGATGCCGCCCCACACGTGTAGGTCGCTCCATGTGTGCCGCTCAAAAAAGATCGTTACCCCGTACATCAGGTTGCGTCCGCCTTGGTAACCACCCGACGGGAGATACAGAAAATAGATGCCCGTCAGCGCAGCCAGCACGCCCCCAATAAGAACCGCCGCGTCGATCAGCCAGTTCATACGCGTTTGCATCGAGATTTTAACCCGCTTATTCATCATGACACAGGTACTCCTTCTAGAGTTTCTTCGGCGCAGTGGAGATTCGCGCCAACACCCTCTAGTGTAGCCGCGGGTTGTGAAAAAGTTGTGAAGGAGTGTTGAAGATTTGAGGAATAAAGGACGGGCAGAGAGGAGGTCCCTGCCCGGAAGATCAGCGTGGCGTCTCCATGCCCGGCTTGTACAGCGGCACGGTGAAGCGGAAAACTGTCCCCTCGCCCTGCGTACTCTCGACCCAGATCCGGCCGCCCTGGGCCTCAACCAGGCTCTGGGCCACCGACAGGCCCAAGCCGCTGCCACCCGTCCACCGGTCCCCCCGGCTCCGGCTCGAGTCGGCCCGCCAGAATCGGTCAAAGACGTGGGCCAAATCTTCAGCCGCGATCCCTTCGCCTGTGTCGCGCACCAAGATCATTGGCACCCCATCCAGCGCCTCAGCCGACACGACAACCGAACCTCCGGCCGCCGTGTGCCGCAGTGCGTTGACCAACAGATTGCGCAACACTTGCGCAACTCGGTCGGGATCAGCGTAGGCTCGCAGTGCCTCGCCGGGCAACTTGCCGCTCAGACTCACTTCCTGCGCCTCGGCCGCTACGGCCATCGTATCCAAAGTCGACTGGATCACTGCAACCAGATCGAAGGGCCGCGGGGTGAGACGCAACTGTCCAGCATCGGCCAGCGCCAGTTCTCGCAGATCATCGACCAGGCGACCCAGAAGACGAGTTTCGTCGTAGAGACGCGAGATCTCGGTTTTGTCTAGAGCATAGACATCATCCAAGATGGCCCGCAGATTACCCTGCACCACGCTCAGTGGCGTACGCAGTTCGTGCGCCACATCGGCTACCATGTTCTGCCGCAGCCGCTCAGCCTCGCCCAGGGCGGTGGTCATCTCGTTAAAGGCCCGGCCTACCTCGGCAATCTCAGCGCTACCTTCGACCTGAACCTGCTGGCTCAGGTTGCCGCCGGCCACCGCCCGTGCAGCGCCTGACAAACGCTGCAGCGGCGCCGCCAACCGGCGGCTGACCAGCAGCCCCATCACCAGACCCAACCCGACAGCCAGAGCCGCCCCAATGAGCAGTACCTCTCGCATACGATCCAAGAAGCTTTGCTCCAGCGAGCCCAAGCCACCGGGGCGGCTGGGCAACGCCAGCAGTAGATAGCCTAACACCTCTTCATCATCAGCCGCCGAGATCGGCACCGCCCTGGATTTCTCCGTCCGGCTCAGGCGCCGGCCAACATCTTGACCCGTGCTGTCGTAAACGACCCTACCCCCATCATCGGCCAGCAAGACATCCAGCGGGGCGCCCGGCATGTCACCACGCCGCTCGGTGCTGATCACTGGCATCCCCATCCCTGGCAGTCGCGGGTTCACATAGATCCCGCTGGCCAGCAGCTCCGCCACGCCGTCCCAGCTGCCTTCGGTCTGGTAGTAGTCCACCAATTGTTGGATACCACTGCCCGAGGCCCGCATCCCGCTGTGGGTCACATACTGTCGAAACTCGATGTCCGTGGTCCGCCCGATCAGGACGGCAATGACCCCCACTGCCACGAGCACCACCAGCGTGAACGCCAGCGTAAGCTGTACCCAGAGACGGTTCACCGCTCCCTCTCCGGTTCAGAGGCCCCGCTCTTGGCCAGCCGGTACCCAACGCCATAGACGGTTTCGACTAGCTCGTCAGCGGCCCCTACCTCGCACAGCTTGCGGCGAAGGTTCTTAATGTGACTGTCAACTGTCCGTTCCAGACCCTCGTAGCTATAGCCCAAACCGTTCTCGATCAACTCCAGGCGCGTCAGAGCATGGCCTGGATGCTGGGCCAGCGCCTGCAATAGACCGAACTCGGTGGGCGTCAGTTTGACTGGTTGATCTCCCACTCGAACCAGATGGCCATCCAGATCGATGACCAACTCGCCGATCTGAATCACCTTGAGCGGTGTAGGCTCGCCTTGGGCCCGGCGCAGTACAGCCCGCACCCGGGCCACCACCTCCCGCGGGTTGAAGGGCTTGGTCACATAGTCGTCAGCCCCCATCT
Organism: Anaerolineae bacterium; assembly: GCA_050116355.1. Classification (GTDB taxonomy): domain Bacteria; phylum Chloroflexota; class Anaerolineae; order JAAYZQ01; family JAAYZQ01; genus JASFOV01. The sequence continues at coordinate 4,953 of JASFOV010000112.1, read as the reverse complement.
CCAGCCCCACGATCTTGTCGTGATCCTCGACGCGCGCGGTCAGCATGATGACGGGCGTGGCCGCCAGCGCGGGATCGCCGCGCACGACGCGCATTACATCCCAGCCATTGCGATCGGGCAGCATAAGGTCCAGCACCATGAGCGCCGGCCCCTCGCGCCGCAGGATGTGCAGTGCGCTCTCGCCGTCGTAGGCCACCAAGACTTGATAGCCGCTCTGTTCCAGGTAGGCGCGCACCAGCCGCACGATCTCCCGATCGTCATCCACCACTAGAATCCGCTGCATTACCAACCCGCCTTCCCGCTATAGCCACACGGTCCGCGCCCAGACCAGATCAATCGAAGGCGAAACCGGACTCGCCGCTAGCTACCGGTTGTCCGGGCGTTCTTCCAAGGTGACCGCTATCTCGAGCTCCTGGCCGTCACGGATCACCGTCATCGTTACCACATCACCGACATTGGTAAAACTGGCCAAGTAATTCACCACGTCGTCAAAGTCGTTTACCGGCTCGCCATCAATGGCGATTACGACATCCCCACCAGCCAGCATGGGGATGCTGGAGACTACAATCTGCCGGTCGCCGCCCACCAGTCCCGCCTTATCCGCTGGACTGTCAGGCTCCACGCCAAAGATCAAGACCCCCACATCCGACGTCAAACCTGCAGCCTCGACCATCTCCGGCGATATGGTCCGCCCCGTAATCCCCAGCCAGGGATGGCGATAGCGACCCTCGGCGATCAACTCCGGCACCACCCGCTTGACGATATCGACGGGAATGGCAAAGCCCACCCCCGAATTCGAGCCCGTAGTTGAAAAAATGGCCGAGTTGACACCGATCACCCGCCCCAGCGAGTCGAGCAGGGGACCGCCCGAATTGCCCGGATTGATCGCCGCGTCAGTCTGGATCACCTCAGCGATCTGAAAATCGCTATCGTCGCGATCGAGCGTGCGCCCCATAGAGCTGATGATGCCGGTTGTCACCGTTCGTTCCAGGCCAAAGGGGTTGCCAATGGCGATCGTCCGCTGCCCAATCCGCAACGATGCCGAATCGCCCAACTCCGCCACGGTCAACTCTTCCACCGGCACATCGATGTCCAGCACGGCCAAGTCTGTGCCCCGATCGGAGCCGACCAAGACCGCCGGCACTGTCCTCTCGTCGGCCAGCGTCACCAGCAGCTCGTCGGTCGCCGCAGCGACGTGATTATTGGTGACAATGTGCCCTTCCTCATCGATGATGAACCCCGAGCCAATGCATTCTCCAAACCGCTGCGGCGCTGTGACGCACACCACCGCCGGGCTAACCCGGGCATAGGCATCGATCACCAATTGCTCCTCGACATCGACCGCTTCGGGTTGCGCCACAGGCAGAGGCGTCGGCGTTACATAGATGACCACCGGCGTTGGCGTCGGCTCCAGCGACGCACTGCTTGGCCCATCTCCTTGCGCCGCTTCCCGCAGCATCGTCGCCAGCTCGGACGTATCACACGCCACCACCCCGACCAACAACAAACTCAGTACCACCAGCAACAGAATTCTTCGCATGTGACTCTCTTTCATTCCGCCATTCCTTACCTATTGTGCGAACCAGACCACCTACTGTCCATCCATCTTGTTCTCGCCAACCTGCAGCATCCGATCGCGCCAGCCCGTGGCTGGCGCCTCAGGCCTCTATCATACCTGCAATCTCGCCACTTTTCAGTAAGTTCCCACCCACCAACCGGTTCGCACCTGGTACCCCAGACTTGTCCCCGGCGCTTGTGCGGCCTACCAACGACATGAAGCCTGTCACTGCGAGAAGCGAGCGTCCTTTGCGAACGACGACACAGTCTCCCTCTAGGCAGTTGGCGATCGCTTCCCCTCAGCTGAGCTCGGGACAGGCGTCGACCTGTGGCCTTCTCGAGATGACAGGGCACATGCCTTCCCAGAGAGAGTGGTGCTCCGTGACATGGATGAACACGCCATGAAAGGGAGTCCGGACATGCTCTGAGGGGCGAACACCTCCTGCGAGTGTGTCCGCCCCTCGTTCAACCGACGCCCCTACCGGCTCCCTTTGCGTGCTGCGATTGCCAGGGTTGTCACGTACAGGACCACATTGGAAACCAATCGCAGTCACACACAGGATGAGATCTTGCTTGGAGGCATCGGATTGTTAGCTGCTCGTTCCTTCAACTTGGCCGGGCATGTTCCTGAATCCGCCAGGGCGCATCCCGGGATGTCCGCCGGGCGCACAGTCCTCCCAGGTGTTGTTCAGCATGTCGGGCAGTCGCTCCTCCATCTGCTCCAGCATCCAGTCGGCCCGCTCCTGAGTGATGCGCCCATCCTCTACCGCTTCGTTCAGTTGCTCGGTGTGCTGGCCGATGTACGCCTCGGTAATCGTCTGTACGTCCACCCCCCTCTCGCCCGCCACGGCGGCGACGCTCTTGCCGTTCTGCAGCTCATCCCCAAGCTCCTGGAGGGTCATACCTAGCTGCTCTGCGGTCACCGCAAGGAGCGACTTCTTCGGCCCGCCTGCGAACCGACCGCGACCCGGTCCCATCGCCCCGCGTGGCCCGCCATGAAACTTGTACAGACCCGGCCCCACAACGGCATCCGCTCGCTCGCGCATCCGTTCGGCCTGCTCCTCAGTCAGCCAGCCCTCCTCCACAGCTTGACCCAACACCTGCTCACGGGCGCTCTGCACGGCCGTGTCGTACTCGTCGACAGAGATGCCCAATGCTGTGGCCATCGCCTCATGCAGCCGCTCTCCGAAATCAAAGGGCCAGCCATCGCCATCATCCGAGTCCTGCGCCCAGGCGACTGCGCCGATGGCCATCAAGCCCAGTGCCACAACCAGAGTCGCAGCGCCGGTTACTTTCCAGAACTTGCTCATACCATTCTCCTATTCACTCTACTTGTACTCAGACCATCAATCTGGGGGCATGATACCACAAAGTTATGGAGATTTCATGGAGATTTCGCGGAGAAATGGTGTAATTTGGCTGGACTGTGGTATAATGGGCCTCACCATCCGCCAAGCAAGGAAGGGCCCATGGAACATCCGATCCGCGCCGTCCTCTTCGACCTGGATGGCACCCTGCTGGACAGCAATATGGACATCCTACTGCCCCACTACTTCCGGCTTTTGGCCGCCCACATGGCCCACATCTTGCCGCCTGAGCCGTTCCTGGCTCACTTGATGCGTGCCACACAACAGATGCTGGACAATAATGGGCGAGCGACCAACGAGGAGGTGTTCGCCCAGGCCTTCTACCCGTTGGCCGGTCATTCCCGTCAGGAGATAGAGCCGCTCTTACACCAATTCTACGGCGAGGTCTTTCCCCGCCTCCGGCGCTACACCCGGCCCCAGCCTGGCGCGCGCCAGGTCATCCAGCTTGCCTTCAACCTGAACTATGATGTCGTGATCGCCACCAACCCCGTCTTCCCCGAGATCGCCATCCGGCAGCGCCTCGAGTGGGCCGGCGTGGCCGGTTTTCCCTACCGCTGGGTGACGACCTACGAGAACAGCCGCGCCACAAAACCCAGTCTGCTCTACTTCGAGCATATCCTGCAGATCATCGACCAGCCCCCACAGGCCAGCTTGGTGGTCGGCGACGAAGACATGGACATGGTAGCCGCCCACTTGGGCTGTCCCACCTTTCTGGTGCCCGGCCCCCGTACCGTGCTGGCGCCCGGCACTCCTTGTCCCACCTACCAGGGCGCCTTACCCACCCTCATCCCTCTCTTGGAACGTAGGGCCTAGCCTTCCTCGGCCAGCCAGCGCTTGGTGGCCGCCGGCAGGTTGCTCAAGCTGCCGCGCACGGTCGTACACGCCGGCAGCGAGTTGAGGAACTTTGGCCCGTAGGTTTTGGTCAGTACGCGCTTGTCGAGCACGACGACGACGCCGCGGTCGGTTTGGGTCCGGATCAGGCGCCCAAAGCCTTGGCGGAAGCGCAAGATGGTCTCCGGTATGGCGTACTCGGCAAACGGGTTCTCAAAGGTTTCGGCCCGCGAAGCAAAGATGGGGTCATCGGGGACCGAGAACGGCAACCGGGCGATCACCAGCACACTAAGCGCTGCCCCGACTACGTCTACCCCCTCCCAGAAGCTGCGCGTACCCAACAGCACCGACCGGGGTGTCGTGCGAAAGCTCTCCAGCAGTTGGGCCCGGGAGGTACCCGCGCCCTGTTGGAAGACGCTGATATCATCCTCACCCAGTGGCCGCGTCAGAGCCGCCGCCGTGCTGCGCAGCTGGTAGTAGGAGGTAAAGAGCACCAGCATCCGGCCCTCACTGGCGCGGGCCAGCGCCAGCAGAGCCTCCTCCACCGTCTTCTGATAGTAGGGCTGGTTGGGCTCGGGGATGTCCTCGGGCAAGTAGAGCAGCGTCGAGTTCTCAAAGTCAAAGGGCGACCCTACAGCGAGCTCTTCCGCGTCCCACGCATGCAGTCGTTCACGCATGAAATCGAAACGATTGTCGGTCGTCAACGTCGCCGAAGTGAGAACAACCGAGTCCTTGGGATAGAAGAGATGCGCTTGGACCAGCTCACCCACGTGCAGCGGCGCGGCATGGAGTGTGACCCGTCCATCCCGCGGAGAGAAGCTGGCCCAATAGATATCGGACGACGTCGGCTCGGCGATACTGGCATTGATCTGGTCCCGCAGTTCCTGCAGGCGCGCCGCATAGCCCATACAGTCTTGGGCCATCCCCTCCACATCCGGAATATCATACTCTTCCAGCTCGCCCAAGCCGCCGCACAACATCTCCAGATCCTGGACAATAGGGTACAGTTGCATCCCCAAATTGTCCCAGGCGATCTCGACCTCGGACCATGCCGGTTGCACCCGTACCCCGCTGGTCAGCCTCAGGCGTTGGTCGTACTTGCCTCGCTGTGACCCCTGCTCTCGCAAAAAGTCACCCAGTACGCTAAAGAAGGCATACAGACCAGTCACCGCGCCCTCAATACGCCGCTGCAGTCCCC
>JASFOV010000111.1:0-10445 GCA_050116355.1 Anaerolineae bacterium | reverse complement strand
GGCGATTCCCGCCATCCTATTGACTCTTGTAGGTGGCTTTGATACAATGGGATCGATGCTCTGCCATGCTTGTGTGTAATTGGGAATCATGGTCCGGCTCGTAGCTAGTGACAGTATCTGGTAGTATCGCGGGAGGAGCCATGACGGCAGAATCACAGGCGCAATTCCCATTCGGCCAGCCGGTTGTGTGGCGGCCCAGCGAGCAATATCTACAACATAGCCGGCTCAAGCGATTCATGGCACGACATGGTTTGGCGAATCTGAAAGAACTGATGGAGCGTTCCACCGCCGACATTGCCTGGTTCTGGGAAGCCGTCTTTGAGGATCTGGCCATCGAGTTCTATGAGCCCTACCGTGAGGTAGTCGACTTGTCGCGCGGAGTCCAGTGGCCGGTCTGGTGTGTGGGGGCCAAGCTTAACATCGTCCACAACTGCCTCGACAAGTGGATCGGCACGCCGACGCAGGACCGGGTCGCGGTGCGCTGGGAGGGGGAGGAGGGCACTGTGCGTTTGATGACGTACCGCGAACTCTACCGGCAGGTCAACCAGCTGGCCTCCGCCATGCGCGGTGCGGGCTTGGGACAAGGGGACGTCATTGGCCTCTACATGCCGATGCAACCCGAGATTGTGGTCGCCTTGTTGGCCATCGCCAAAATTGGCGCAGTCATCATGCCGCTGTTTTCCGGTTTTGGGCCGGGCGCCATTGCCACCCGGCTGGTAGACTCGGCGGCCAAGGCCCTGTTCACCGCGGATGGCATGTTCAGGCGGGGCAAAACACTGCCGATGAAGGAGCTCGCCGACCAAGCACTACCTAGCGTTCCGTCGATTGAGAAGGTTATCGTTTGCCGGCGCACGGGTGCGAGTGTACCCATGGTCTCAGGTCGCGATGTCTGGTGGGATGATTTTTGCAGAGGCTATCCGGAGGAGGCGCCCACTGAACGTACCGCTGCCGAGGATCTACTCATGATCCTCTACACCAGTGGAACCACAGGCCAGCCCAAAGGAGCCGTCCATACCCACTGTGGCTTTCCCCTCAAAGCCGCTCAAGACATGGCTCACGGCTTTGATATTCAGTCGTTCGATACCCTGTCCTGGATGACCGACATGGGCTGGATGATGGGACCCTGGCAGGTCTTTGGCGTCCTGATCCTGGGGGCCAGTATGTTCATCCAGGACGGAGCGCCCGACTATCCAGATGTTGACCGCGTATGGGATCTGGTGCAACGTCATGGCATCACCTGTTTGGGCGTCGCACCGACCTTTGTGCGCGCCATTATGCGGTATGGGGAGGAGCCGGTACAGCGTCATGACCTTAGTTCGCTGCGGCTCTTGGGCTCAACAGGCGAGGCCTGGAACCCCGGCGCTTGGTGTTGGCTCTTCGAAACGGTGGGCCAGGGCCGGCTGCCCATCATCAATTACTCTGGGGGCACCGAGGTCAGTGGTGGAATCGTAGGGGGCAATGTCCTGAGTCCGCTCAAGCCGTGCGCCTTTTCCGGTCCGCCACCCGGCATGGCCGCCGATGTTGTGGACGAGGCAGGCAATCCACTGCGCGGTGCGGTGGGCGAGCTAGTGGTCCGCCAGCCGTGGATTGGAATGACCCGGGGATTCTGGAAAGATCCAGAGCGCTATCTTAAGACCTATTGGGGTCGATTTCCTGGCGTCTGGGTACATGGCGACTTTGCAGCGATTGACGAAGATGGCCTATGGTATATCCTGGGCCGCTCCGATGATACGATCAAGGTGGCCGGCAAGCGTATCGGACCGGCAGAGGTTGAAAGCGTGATCAGTGACCACCCGGCAGTGACCGAGGCGGCGGCGGTCGGCGTGCCCGATGAGATCAAAGGCGAGGCTTTGGTGGTATTTGTGGTGCTTCGACCTGATTTCCAACCGGATGAGGCCTTGCGCGCCGAGCTGGAAACGCTGGTGGGTGTGGAGTTGGGCAAGCCCTTGGCGCCCAAGGCCGTACACTTTGTGCGCGATATCCCCAAGACCCGAAACGCCAAGCTAATGCGCCGGGTCATCCGGGCCGCCTATCTGGATGAATCGCCCGGTGACTTGAGCGCACTCGTGAATCCGGAGGCCGTGGAGGAGATCCGGCAGATGGAGTGGTAAGCTTATTCCCCCCAGACTTCTATTACGCCCTCGCTGGACCAGCCCTCGATCTGTTCCGGGCCAAAGCCCAACAGGTCGCGCAAGATCTCCAACGTATGCTCGCCAAGTTGGGGCGCCGCAGCGGTTGGAATCTCGGGGGCGGCGGATAGATGCAAGGGGGTTCGCATATATTGGCGTGGGCCGGCCACCGGGTCGTCGACGGTCACCAACATATCCCTGGCTGCGACGTGTGGGTCGCCAAAAACGTCCTCGGCTGTGTAGACGGGACCAGAGGGCACCCCATGGTCCTGCAACAGGCTCACGGCCTCAGCGCGGGTCTTGTCGGCCAGCCACTCCTCGATGATGGGCTGGATGAAGTCCATATGACCGCCGCGGGCTGTACCATCGATGGTTCTCGGATCGGTCTTGAGATCTTGGCGGCCCATTGCCTCGCACAGTCGCTGCCACTGGATGTCGTCAGGGATGTTGAGGGCCAGGTAGCCGTCGCTGCAACGGAAAGCACCGCGGGGCGCGATGTGCCGGAGTTGGCCGCGCTCCGGCGACCGCCCGGTAAACGAGTAGATGACCGCCATCCGCTCGTTGAGGGCAAGCATATTGTCCAGCATGGCGCTATCGACAAATTGGCCCTGGCCCGTCCGTTCGCGCATAAAGAGAGCCAGCATCACGCCGTAGGCGGTGACCAGCCCCGAGTACACATCGGCTAGCCCGTAGATGGTCCACGAGGGCGGCTTGTCTTCAAATCCAACCAGGTTCATCATGCCGCCCATCGCCTCGGCGACGATGTCAAAGGCGGGCCGGTCGCTGTAGGGACCGGTGTGACCCTCCATACGGCCAAAGCCGGAGATCGCTGCGTACACCAGCCCGGGATTGATGGATCTCAGATGCTCGTAGCCCAATCCCATCTTGTCCATTGCCCCTGGACGGAGGTTCTCGACAACGATATCGGATGCCCTGACCAAATCCTCAAAGATCTGGCGACCGGCTTCTGCGCGCAGGTTGAGGGCTAGGCTCTTCTTGTTACGATTGTAGCCGATGAATCCGCCAGCCACGCGTTGGCCCTGGTCACTGGTGGCGTATGGGGGGATGGATCGTCGCGGATCGCCGCGCCCGGGTCTTTCGATCTTGATCACTTCCGCGCCTGAATCGGCCAGGAGCATCGTACAATAGGGTGCGCTCATGTACTGCTCGAGTCCGATCACTCGAACGCCGTCCAGCGGTCGCTTCACACCAGCCATTTCGCCGTCTCCAATCTCTTGCCTAATCCCCGATCCACTCCACCACGGTCGAAACCCCCATGCCTACCCCTACGCACAAGGTCGCCAGGCCATAATAGGGTCGTTGCTCCTGGGGTGCACGCCGCTTCATCTCATGCAGCAGGGTGGTCAGGATCCGCGCGCCAGAACAGCCCGTCGGATGGCCCAGCGCAATGGCTCCACCGTTGACGTTGGTGATCTCATGGCGCATCCCCAGGCGGCGCATCACCCCCAGGCTCTGTGCAGCAAACGCCTCGTTCAGCTCTATGAGACCGATGTCGTCCAAGGTCAGTCCCAGCCGCCGTAGCAGCTTCTGTGTGGCTGGAACCGGGCCGTAGCCCATCACACCCGGGTCGACGCCGGCCACGGCTGAACCAACCCAGCGGGCCATAGGCTTCAAATTCAGCGTCCGAGCCGTATCGGCATCCATCAACAGCAAGGCAGCTGCGCCATCGTTGATACCGCTGGCGTTGCCGGCCGTCACGGTCCCACCTGGGCGGAAAGCGGGCCGCAGGCGGGCTAGCATCTCCATGCTCGTGTCGAGCGTGTACGCACCGTCCACGATCTTGTAGCGCGGATGCTCGTCGGTGTCGATAACCTTTGGCGGCCCCTTGCGTTGCGGTACTTCGATAGGCAAAATCTCATCCTTGAACCGCCCGGTCGCGATGGCAGCTACGGCCCGGCGATGGCTCTCCAGGGCAAACTGATCCTGTTCCTCGCGGGTAATGCCCATCTCCTCGGCGATGTTTTCGGCGGTCTCACCCAAACTGATGATGGGGTACAAGGCCTCCATCTTGGGATTGTTGTACCGCCAGCCGACTGTCGTGTCCCAAATCTTGGGGTGTCCCACCGGCTGAGGGCGCTCTGGTTTGGGCATGGACCAGGGAGCGCGACTCATGCATTCTACGCCGGCGCCGACAAAGATGTCGGCCTCTCCGGCGAGGATCGATTTGGCGGCCAGGTTTACGGCCTCAAGGCCCGAGGCGCAGTTGCGGTTCACGGTGACACCACTGACCTCGACCGGAAAGCCTGCCAGCAAGGCCGACATGCGGGCCACATCGCGGTTGTCCTCGCCTGCCTGGTTGCCACAGCCGGCGTAGACATCCTCAACGAGGACCGGGTCAACACCCGTACGGGCCATCAGCGCCGCGAGGATGTCGGCCAACAAGTCATCGGGCCGCACAGAGGCTAGCCCACCGCTGTGTCTGCCTATGGGCGACCGAACTGCATCGACAAGGACAACTTCACTCATCAAGTCAACTCCTTGGTAGATTGTTCTTCTTTGGCGCTCGTTTTCACCACAATGTGCGGCTGTCTGTAAGGCTTTTTCTTTTTGTTGTTTTTGGGGAGATCTGCGGCAAATTCGGAAAGCCGTGTGGCTGCTTCGCACAGACGGGGGTGGTGATCGTCGATGAATCGCTCTGGATCATCATCTGCCTTGAATACCTCCACCAAGTTTTCAGCTTTTTCGTCGGTACCCGTGTCCAGGTAGCTGGAGGAGAGACGTAGAGATAGGTCGCGTGGTGTACTGCCAAAAGCGGTGGCCGGCAGGGTAGCCAGCTCGTACTTCTCTAGCAGGTAAAGTGCCAGGTCGTCCGCGGTCTTGACCCCCAGAGACGCCAATGCCTTCTTCCATTTGTTGAAGCTGGGATAGATGTAGAACGCACCGCTGGGTTCAATACAGGGAATGCCGGCGTCGGTCAGCCGGCCGTACAGGTAGCGCGTACGCACAGCATGCATCTGCGTGCAGAGGTCGATGTAAGCGTCTATTTCCGGATCGTTGTAGGCAGCCAAGGCCGCGTACTGAATCGGAGATGCTGCCGATGACCAGATGCTGCCGGCAATATTCTGCAGTGCTCGACGCAGCGCCTCGCCGGTCCGCCCAGGTGGCAGAATCGCCACGCCGAACCGCCACCCACCGAGCGATAGATGCTTGCTCAAGCCGCCTAACACGATCGTCCCTTCGGGATAGTGTTTGGCCATCGAAACGTGGGGTACCTGACCATAGGCGGTCAGAGCATAGATCTCGTCGCTGAGAACCATCAACTGCTCGCTTCGGGCGAAATCCGCCAACGCTTTCACCTTTTCGGGGGGTAGCATGGTGCCAGTGGGGTTGTGGGGGCTGTTTACGACCAGCAGCTCGGGGTTGCCCCATTCTTCTTTTTCCTCTTCCATCTTTTGCCTGAGGAGGTCGACATCCAACTCGTAGCCATGCTCGGGCAGGAGGGGGACCCACAACACTGGCTTTCCCAGGATGTGGGCCTGAGGCGCATAGCTCACCCAGGATGGTTGCGCCAGGATCAGCTCCTCTCCCAAGGCCATGACCAGGGCGTACAACAGCGATTTGCTGCCGGGTCCCACAACGACCTGGTTGGGAAAGACCGCCAGCTGAAACTTCTGTTGGTAGAACTGGGCGATTGCCTCCCGTAGTTCGCAGATACCTAGGCTGGGCAGATAGCTGCGCCGGTGAATATTGGCCCGCAGCGCCTCGGCCAACTTGGGGTGGACCGGGAATCGTGACTCGCCGAATCCGAGATGGAACACTTCTTGACCGGCCATCCGCATCTCGGTCACCCGCTCATTCATCGAAAGGGTGGCCGAGACCTTCAAGCCACGGATGCCAGCTCGGGAAAAGCGAAAAGGCCTAAAGCGTTCAGTCACTGTGCTACCTCTCAATCAGCACTGGGCCCAAAAAGGCCTCGGCTCCTGCTAGTCTGGAGCCAATGCATGTTGGGCTGAAGTGTACCATCGATTTATGGGCCGTGCAAGTCTTTGCGCGCAGCGTGGAAGCCATCCTATGGCCAACAGGACCCCGTTTCCATTCCTCGGTTGGTTTCCCTGCCAACAGATCTTCTGGTAGAATGAGTGAGCGATTCACGTTTGGGATGTCGGTCGTGCTCGGACGCTCGGCTCGAGGAAATCAAAGGAGGAGACCCCATGATCCTTGAGGACTATCTTGATGCATTGCTCAGGTTGCCTGGCCTCGAGTTCCCCAAGATCTCAAAGGATGGACGATGGGCAGCCTGGACCTGGTACCGCACCGGCCCAGCGGCGGACGTATATGCTGCGCCCACGGACGGCTCTGCGCCGCCCGTCCGCTTAACAGAGACGGGTGACGAGACGGTGCTTGTCGCCTGGACAGCCGATAGCCGCTCGGTGCTGGTGTCGCAGGACCGAGATGGGAACGAACGGGCTCAACTCTTCAGCGTCGATCTCCGTCGCCCAGGCACAATGCATTCCCTGACCGAGGCGTCGCCCAACTTCTATCTGACAGGCGGTCAGCTGCACCCCAACGGTCGTTGGCTCATCTACGGTGCCAATCTCGACGTGGGCAGCTGCCAAGAGATCGAAGCGACTTGGTTGTACCGGCACGATCTGGACAACGGCGAGCGGCTGCCCCTGGCCCGACCGCAGCGGGGCTGCTACTACGAGCCGCAACTCAACGAACCGGGTACGCATATCCTCTACGATCGCAATGACCCCCACCCAGCAGGGCGACAGGTGTGGCTGGTTGACATTGAGGGCCGTGAGGACCGCGAAATCCTAAATGTTGGGGTGGACAAAAAGGTCCACGCTTCTTGGCTGCCCGACGGACAGCAGGCCCTGGTTTTGGCGCAAGAGGTGACTCATCAGCGGGTAGGCATCTGGGACATGGGCAGCGACACCTTGCGCTGGCTACTCGATCACCCAGAGCGCAACGTTGAGGCGGCGTACGTGCCCCATGGCAGCGACCAGGCCGTCATTATCGAGTTCGATAGTGCCTGTCTACGAGCCTCACTCCTAGATCTAGCCACTGGTCACGAGGCACGCTTGCCCGCCATCCCTGGCAGTTTGATCCCCCTCGCGCCGGTTGGTGGAGGCGACTGGGTCGGACAGTACTATAGCTCCCAGCAACCCGAGGACCTGGTGCGCTTTTCACTGGAAGACGTACGGCCCGAATCGTTTGTCAGCCTCACGCGGGTCTGGGAGCGCACCCCCCTGTCGGCGGACCATCTGGCGCCAGCCGAGGACTTTCGCTGGCATTCGGTGGATGGTTTGGAGATCCAGGGATGGCTTTACCGGGCGCATGGTGAACTGCAGGGAACGATCATCTATGTTCATGGCGGCCCCACCTGGCATAGCGAAGATTGGATTAATGTCCAGATCCAGTATTTGGTCTCGCAGGGCTTCACCGTGCTGGATCCCAATTACCGGGGCAGCACCGGCTTTAGCTTGGCCTACCGGGAGGCCATCAAAGAGGATGGCTGGGGCGGCCGGGAGCAGGAGGATATCCGCACAGGTATCGAGGCCCTGATCGCGGCCGGGATTGCACAGCCAAGGAAGGTGGGGATCACGGGTACTTCGTACGGTGGCTATTCTGCCTGGTATGCGATCACCCATTATGCGCCCGAGTTGGTGGCTGCATCGGCGCCTATCTGCGGCATGACCGATCTCGTAGTCGATTGGGAGACCACGCGCCCCGACCTCCGCCCCTTCAGTGAGGAGATGATGGGCGGTTCACCGGCGGAAGTTCCCAAGCGTTACCGGGAGCGCTCGCCTCTTCACTTTGTGAAGGACATCCGGGGCGCGCTGCTGATCGTCCAGGGCTTGCAGGATCCCAACGTCACCCCAGAAAATGTGCGGGTGGTGCGCCACGCGCTGGACCAGGCCGGTGTGGAGTATGAACTTCTGACCTTCGAGGATGAAGGCCATGGCATCCATCGACCCAAGAACCATCGAATTCTGTACCCGCGTCTCGCTGAATTCTTTGGAAGGGCATTTGCCGAGGCTCCTTGAAATGGACCATGTTGCGCCACAAGGATGCTAGTGTTCCGTCAAACCAGGTAATCATATCCTTGTGTGCTCTTCATACCTTTGGTATAATGCTAGCCATGGCCAGTGAACAAGGCCACTGGCTCTACGGCGCAGCAGGCCTTTTTGATCAAAACAGGCTGCCTGTGTTGCAATGAGAAACCTCATCTGCTCTAGATTCTGGTCGCTGACCGAACACGTTCTATCAAGGAAGGCTGGGGGGAGGATACCATGACCTGGAAAGTTGATGTTGTTCATTCGAAAATCGGGTTTTCGGTGAAGCACTTCAAGTTCATGACTGTGCAGGGGCGCGTGGAATCGTTCGGTGGTACGCTGGCTATGGATGAGGAGGATCCTACTGCTTCCTCTGTCGAGGGCTGGGTGGATGTCGCCAGTGTGAAAACAGGTCTCTCGCCCCGGGATGCGAACTTGAGGTCGGAGGCTTTCTTTGACGCGGACCGTTTCCCCAGGATGAGTTTCCGCAGCACGCGGATAGAGGCGTTGTCAGCGGACAAGTTCCAGGTCTACGGCGATCTAACTGCGCGGGGCATCACCCGTGAGATCATGTTCGACGTTGTCAGCAAAGGGGAAATGCCGCCTGTCGGTGGACAGCGATGTTGGGCCTTTGAAGCCCATATCGTGCTAGACCGGAAGGCGTTCGATCTCCAGTGGCATCCACTCATAGAGACGGGCGGCCTGGCTGTCAGCGACCAAGTCAAGGGTACAATAGAGATCCGGTTTCTTGAGGAGTAGGGCTGCTCCAAGCCTTTTGTGGTGTTGCCTAGTACTACAACCGCACTTCATTACCTTGGTCACTACGAACGGCCGTAGGATACACTGCACCGCCTGTACCAGGCTGGAACACTGTGGCAAAAGGAGAAACGTACCGCCACTGTGTTCTTCAATTGAACAAATGCGGTTGTAGTGCTATGCACCGATCAACAGTCCGATGGCCATCAAGATGGGTGTTGAGATGTTGAGCAGGACATTGAAGCCCATGTATCGCAGCAGATGGGGGATATCTTCAGCGTAGCGGTAAACGCCCACCACGGTCAGCACGGCCAGGGGGAGGGTCAAGAATCCCAGCAGCGTGGCTACCGGCAAGTATTCCAGCCAGACTCCAGCCCCGATCGAGAGGTAGGTGGCCAGCAGAAGCAGAGTATAGATGTGGCTGCTGGCGCGTCTGCCCAATACGATCGGCAGATTTCGCCTACCTACTTCCCGGTCTGCTTCCACGTCGGGATATTGGTTGAGGAGCAGGAGGCAATTGCCCAGAAAGAAGGGGGCGAGCGAGGCGAAAAAAGCCGTCCAAGTGTACTCTCCCGTCAGTACATAGTTGGTGCCCATCACCATCAGCAGTCCAAAGCCCAAGCCGGTCACGATGAGGGAGATCAGCGGCTGGTGGGTGATCCAATTTGTATAGACTAGGATGACCAAGATGCCCAGCACCCCCAAGGGCAAAAGGGCCCAGCCTCTGACAAACAGAAAGTAGATGCCGATCACCGAAGTGATGCCCAGGCCAACGACTGAGATGCGCAGCACGGCCGGAGCCAGGTTGGGCCGGTCCACCAAGGTGCCACTGCCACCACTGAACGGTGTGCGATCGCTAGCCAGATCCAGACCGCTTCTGAAATCGCCATATTCGTTCAGTGTGTTGACACCGATATGGGCGCAGACGGCGCCAACGAATGCAAGGAACAACCACAGCACATTGACGTTACCATGGGTAAAGATTGCAGTGCTTGTTCCCAAAAAGACGCAGGCCACATCCAGGTATAGGAAATCGACCCGCATGGGACCCAACAGGACTTTGAGATTGTTCATCAGCACCCCCGGAATGACTTGCCAGTCTGGCTGGTGGAGCTGGTGAATTGTACCACCAGTCTTGAATTCAGACAAACCCTGACCATCGCGCCCTCCAGGCTCACCACTTACCGGTGGTCCCAGATGATGAAATCTTGACCACTTCAGCCAAAATCGTAGGGTATTGTCAAGTGCCCACCTCCCAATTGGCAAAAGCCAGTCTTTGCATCATTCGACTACCTATGCTATAATCGGTCCATCTGTCGCCCAATCAGGTAGGCATGCAGACCTGCTTTAGGCGGGCATACCTTCACCGCCTGTACAGGACCGGCCCAGGTCGGCCCAGGCCCAGGATAGTTAATGGGCAGAGACGCCGCTCAGCCGCTAATACCTCGGATGTGATGCGAATGCGATACAGCTTGACGCTGGCTATCTCGGTGTACGTTTGTGCCAAACCGTGGAGTAGGTGCGTTCAAGAACTGGCCCA
>JASFOV010000110.1:0-10488 GCA_050116355.1 Anaerolineae bacterium | reverse complement strand
TGGCCCAGTCGCCCATCTCGTTGAAGGCGGCGTCGCCAGAGATGACGAGGTCGGTGGCCTGTTGCCAGGAGAGGGAAGCGGCGTCGGGGTTGGTGCAGTCGAGGATCTGGCCAAAGAGGTCCCAGGTGGCCTTGACGTCATCATCGGTCCAGTTCTTGTTGCCGTTCCAGAGGTCGTTCCAGCCATCGGGACCGAGTTCAGAGACGGCGACGGCTTCCCAGAGGTGGTTGTGGGTCCAGTTGCGGCCGAGGGCCAGGGGGATGACGCCCTGGTCCTGGAGGGTGGGGCAGATGTCGAGGAAGTCCTGCCAGGATTGGGGGACGTCGACGCCCCATTGGTCGAGGTTGTCGGGGATGTACCACAGGACGTTGGAGCGGTGGATGTTGACGGGGACGGACCAGATGCCATCGTCGGTGGAGAGGAGGTCGATGAGGCCAGGTGGGAACTTGTCCATCCAGCCCTCCTCCTCAAAGAGGCTGGTAAGGTCTTCCATCGCGTCGGCCACGACCCAGGTGCCGATGAGCTCCTGGCCGGCGTGGACTTGGAACGAGTCAGGCGGGTCACCGCCGAGCATGCGGGTCTTGAGGACGGCTTTGGCTTCGGTACCGGAGCCGCCGGCGACGGTGGCGTTGATGACCTCAACTTCGGGATACATCTCGTTGTAGAGTTCGATGAGGGCTTCGAGGGCAGGGCCTTCGTCCCCGGCCCACCAGGAGTAGATCTCTAGCTCGCCGCCACTGGGCGGGGCGGACGTCGGAGCCGGCGCCTCGGTTGCCTGTGGTGCTTCGGTTGCCTGTGGCGCCTCGGTCGGTTCTGGGGCCGCTGTGGGCTCTTCGGTGGGGCCGCATCCTGCCAGCAGCATCGAGGCGACCACCGCGAGCGCCATGAAAGTGTACCATAGATTCTTCCCAGACATGTGTCATTCCTCCTCAGTTTGAATTGGACATCGATCGGTTGACAGGCTTCTCAGATGCTCGCACGCCTGTCACATCGCAATCTGTGTTTGCGGTATCACCCCCTTTCCACTAGCTGCCCTCAATGCCCGAGTACCGGTCGTGAGGTGGCTGTGTTCGAGCTAATGATAGACTCCATGCTCTTTGGCTGTTTCGACAAGGGCCTCAATGTTTGCCGCCGGGGTTGTTGCCGGCAAGGCGCATCCAGGTCCCAGGATGAATCCTCCGCCAGGGGCCAAGATCTCCAAGGCCTCGAGACATCTATCGCGTACCAGTTCGGGCGTGCCGTTGGCCAGGACCTCGCTGGGATCAATGGGACCCAGCAGGGTGGTGTGGCCACGTGCGGCCTCCTTGCAGGCCCTCATGTCCGACTTTTGGTCGATCTCGATGATCGTCGCCCCGGTGCGAACCATGTCGTGGATGATCGGCGTGGCATTGCCGCAGATGTGATACGCGAGCCTGATACCCTTGGCTCTTAGATCCGCTACCAGTCGCTTGACATGGGGATACGCGTACTGACGATAGTGCCGGGGCGAGAGTAGATCGGGTCCAGAGGGCGAGTCACCGATGGAGGTGCAATGTGCTCCCTGGTCGATCTGGGCTTGGGCATAGCGTGCTGCCACTTGCCGGCAAAAATCAAGCAACTTGTGGATCTGCTCCGGTTGCTCGCCGAGTGCCAAATCCATCAGGAAGTTGCTCATTCCCCGGATCTCGCAGGCCAGGCTGAAGGGTCCCTGGTCTGCACGCCCAATGATGAAGGCTTGGTCGCCAATCTCTTTGACCACGATGCGCGTCGCCTTCAAGAGCTCGCTCAACAGCGGATCCCGGTAAGGATCCGGCACCTCCAGTTCGTCGACTTGGTCCAGGCTGGTGATGGCTGGTACCTTGGCCACGGGGGCGGAATGGGCTTGGTACTGGACCTGCACACCACAGGCTTCGGCAAGGGCTGCTGTCCCATTCTCGATCAGGAGTACGTCGTGACCAAACCGCCGCCAGGCCCGGATCTGCCCTTCGGCCATGGCCTCGCCATCCCGGAAAAAGTCCGCGTACGAGGGCACACCCATCATTTGCGCTGTAACGAGGAAGTTGTGCAGGTCGACAGGCACCCGGTCGGGGATTTGGTGGTCCAGCGTACGCAACGTGCGCTCTATGGCGTTCATGGGCTTGCTTCGAGTTGTGCTGATACCGGCAACCGTTCCACGCTGCCCGGGTTGGAAAGGGTTGCCTCCGTCACCAGAGCCGCTGCCCCCATTACGCTGGCATCGGCGCCAAAGGCTGATAGCGTGATTTCGACATGTCCGCGGATCTCTGGCAACACAGCATTCTCCACGGCCTCTTTGATAGGTGGAACCAGGTAGCTTCCGGCCATGCTTAGTGGGCCACCAAGCACAATCAACTCCGGATCAAAGATGCTGATGAGGCTGGCGATGCCCAGCCCGAGCAAGGAGCCGGTTTCGATCAGAGCTTCTTGGGCTTCGGTATCGCCGTCGTTGACCGCTTGGATGATGAGGGGCAGCGTAAGTGGCGAGTGCTGCTCGGCCATGAGCTTGGAAACGATGCTGTTGCGGCCCACTGCCAACCGGGCTCGCATACGCTCGATGATCGAGTCTTGGGCGACCGAGGTCTCCCAGCAACCACGGCTGCCACAGCGGCAGGGGCGCCGGTATGACTCGATCATGAAGCTGGTATGTCCGATCTCACCGGCAAATCCGTATGCCCCCCGGTACAGCTTCCCGTTGAGGAACAATCCACCACCCACGCCCACACCGGCAAAGACGGCTATGAAATTCTGGACTTGGCGGGCAACACCAAAGAGATGTTCGGCAATGGCGGCGGCGTTGGCGTCGTTGTCCACAAAGGCGGGCAGGCCTGTGTGTTGGACAAGAATTTGGCGGAAGGGCACGTTGTGCCATTGCAGGTTGGGAGAGAAGACCAGTACCCCCTCGTCGGGGTTCACCGTTCCAGGCGTGGCCAAGCCTATGCCCAGCAGCCGGGTCCCTTGTTCCTGGCTGGCGGCCACGGTAGCGTCGATGAGTTGCAGGGTTTGGGCTAGGATAGCATCCTGAGGAGCGCTGGGATCTGTCTCCACGCGGTGGTGCAAGAGAACCCGTCCAACAAAGTCGGTCAAGATCACCGACACAAAGTCGACCCCAAGCGCTACGCCAATGATGCAGCCGGCCTGAGGGGCTAATTCTAGTAGCCTAGCCGGCCGTCCGCCGCCTGACGTATCCAACCCTACTTCATGGACCAGACCTCGGGTCAGCAGATCTTCCACAAGGCTGGAGATCGTGGTCTTGTTGAGTCCGGTGAGGGTGGCCAGCTTGGCTCGCGACAGTGGACCACTACCCTGAAGGTAGCGCGACACAGTCGATAGGTTCATCTCGCGGACCAATGCTTGATCGCCGGTTTGATAGCGCCTCTGCAATCCTTCTCCTCCTGGGCCAGACGTACGGCAATCGATGAAGAACAGCGAGGTGCTGCGAAGTTAGTTTGTTGTGTCGACAAACTAAGTCCATTATATCATGCATTTGGCGTTTGTCAAGGCCAGATCCGCCCTGCTTGGGGTTGTGTTGCGGAAAGTTTATTGGGAGGGTAGACTTTTAACCGACAGCAACTGCCTTGGCAACCACCAGCAAATCAGCGGACCATGTGTCGAACGGTTCGAGCCCGTAGCTGCCACACAGCTGTACACCACCAAAGCCGGCAGCTCGCAACATTGCCCGGACCTGGCCCGGGAACCAGGCGTGCAAACTGAAGCTCTCCGCAAACTCGTCCTCTTGGCCGCCGCTCTCAACGTATGTCACCTGCTCGATGTGAAAGATGCCAGTGGTCGGTTCGTAGTGGTTGTGACAGAGTCGTTTGACCCACGTGCCCGGTGCGGGGCGCAACGGATCGATCGTGCGTTGGGCATCTATCTGCTCAAGCAAGTAGGGGTTGACGAGTTCCAGGCCGATTCCTCCACCGGGCCTGAGAACCCGGTAGAGCTCCGCCAACACCGTCGCTGCCTGATCATCGTCCAAGTGATTTAGGGAGCCGCTGCCAGTCGCTTGGGCAAAATCGAACGCATCGTCCGCAGTGGGCAGGGCAAGCGCGTCAGCCTGGATGAGCGATAGGTTACGGGCGGGATCATCGGCTGCGGCGGATTGCCGCTCGACGCCCACCGACAACATCGCGGGTGAGATGTCCATCCCGAAAACACGGCAGCTGTGGTGGGCTAGGCCCAGGCTTATCTCGGCTGTGCCGCACATGAGATCCAACACGCGCCGGCCAAAGCGGGCTGCGACCCGCGCCCAAAAAGCTACCTCCTCCGAACGATCGGGATAAAAGGTATCATAGACCTGCGCCCAATTCCCATACAGATCGTCCATCGGTAGGTTCCGGTTTGGGGCGCCGCCTGGTGTCAGCGCCTACCATTTTCGGGGGTGGGCCTCAGATGCGGGGCCCATCCTCTAGTTGCCAGGCCACGTGACCATCCACCAGCGTCGTCAACACCCGGCTGCGAGGATCCAGCAGATCACCATCTGCGATGAAGCAGTCCGCGTCTTTGCCGGCAGTAAGGCTGCCCAGACGGTGCTCCAAGCCAACGACGCGCGCGGCATCCAGTGTCAATGCCCGCAGGGCGCCTTCGCGGCTCATGCCGGCGCCCACCGCGTACGCGGCGCAGAGGGGCAGGCTGTAGGTGGGAATCACAGGGTGGTCGGTGGTAAAACCAAATATGACGCCAGCCCGTTCCAGGGCCGGAGCCGCCTCGAGTGAGCGGTTGTTCAGCTCCTGCTTGCTCTTCCCGGTCAGCAGTGGGCCCAAGGTGCACATCACGCCCGCCTCGGCTAATTGCTCTGCGACGCGATGGCCCTCGGTGCAGTGTTCGATGGTCAGGGGAAAACCAAACTCGCGGCTGATGCGAATCGCGGTTAGAATGTCATCGGCGCGATGGGCGTGGCAGCGCGCTGGGAATTTGCCGTCGAGCACATCGCCAAGAATCTCCCAGCGCAGGTCCCGGTCTGCCTTGCCCTGTGCCCGAAGGCGCTGGTAGTTGCGTGCTTTTGCAAAGGCTTCACGCATCAAGGCCGCGTTGCCCAGCCGGGTGGCAGGGGTCTTTTTCTTGCCGCCATACACCCGCTTGGGGTTCTCGCCCAAGGCCATCTTGAGGCCGGAGGGTTCACGGAGAATGCGAGCCCCAGGTTCTCGACCCCAGGTCTTGACCACAATGCCCTGCCCGCCGATGACGTTGGCGCTGCCCGGGAGCACGTTGACCGTCGTCACACCATTGCTAACTGCGTCGTCGAACCCTGGATCGAACCAGTTGAGGCTGTCTAGGGCGCGGACGTGTGGGGTGATGGGATCGGTCATCTCGTTGCCGTCGGCACCTTCGGGCCCTGACATCTCGGCATAGACCCCGTGGTGGCCATGGGCATCGACCAACCCGGGATAGACATGGCAGCCAGCCGCATCCAGGATCCGTGTCCCCCGTGGCACACGCAAGCCGCTGCCGACGGCGAGGAAGCGGCCTTTGTCAATCAGTACGGTGCCGCCTGGTATGGTGCCGTGCGAAATGGTGATCAATTGGCCGTTGGTAATGGCTAGCATAGGGGCCTTCCCAGTGGTTGGGTCCAACAACATCTGTTCCAGCATAGCGGTCGGTAGCAGATCTCGGGCCGTGTCATGGCGTGGGAGCGAGTCATCGTCTACGGTGCTGCGTACACGATGCGCCCGTCGATGAGGGTGTGGGTGGTTTTCGTTGACGGTAGCAGTGGGTCGCCGTCAAAGATCGCCAGGTTGGCTTCCTTGCCAGGCTCGATGCTGCCCATCCGGCTCTCCAAGCCCAGGACTGCAGCGGCATTGAGCGTGATGGCCCGCAGTGCGGTGGCTTCGTCCAGGCCGGCACGTACTGCCAGCCCTGCTTCGAGGGTCAGATAGCGGACCGGTCGCGAGGGATGGCCCGTGCATAGGGCGAGGCGCACCCCTGCTTGGGCCAGGGCGGCTGCCGTCCGGAATGTGAGGGCCTGTGTCTCGGGGCTCTTGGCTGCCTTCATCATGGGGCCCACCACACAAGGTACCTTCCGCCGGGCCAGTTCCTCTGGTAGACCGGCCAGATGGCCTTCAGTCAACTGCTCCAGTACCAGATCAAAGCCAAACTCGTCGGCCAGGCGCAGGGCCGTCCAGGCGTCCTCAGCAGTGGCGACGCGCACGCGGGCTGGATAGTCGTGACGCAAGAGTCCGGCGTAGGGTTCTAGGCGAAAGTTCTGCTCTGACTCGTCCTCTTGTTGGTCGCCGGTTGCTAGATCCTTTGCCTTTGTCAGGGTCGCTCGTGCGGCAGTCAGTCGCTCGCGGAGCAAGGCCACGACGCCCATGCGCGTTCGAAGTTTCTGTTTCTCGCGGTAGGCAATCGTCGCTGGGCGCCCCAGGCCGATCTGCAGACCGGCAGGTTCGCGGATCAGCATGGCCGAGACTGTGTCGCCGGCTGTTCGCACGATGGCGCTGAGACCGCCGGCCACATTCGTCGTGCCCGGGCCGCTGAGCAGGACTGTCACGCCGGCTTCCCTGGCATCGGCGAAGGAAGAATCGGCCGGATTCAGGGCGTCGATGGCGCGCACCCAGGCGGTGTCCGGGTCGGTCAGCTCTTCGTGATCGGCGTTCTGGAATCCACTTCCATCCCCGAAGAGGCCGACGCTGGTGCGGGCGTCGATCAATCCTGGCAGGATGATCTTGCCCTTCGCATCGAGGACCTGGTAGTCCTCCCCCAGGGCGGATTCTCCCGGAGGCAACAGAGCTTCAATCCTCCCCTGGCGGATGAGGAGCGTATGTTGCTCTTTGATGCTGTCGCTGATGGTATAGATGGTGCCGCCGGCGATGGCGAGCATTACGCATGTTCCTTGTTAGGATTTGGGCTTGGTCTTGGCCATCTCTTCGGCGCGTATTTCGGTCCAGACCCGGCCCAATCCGGATTTGAAGCGCCGGTCGGCCTTGGGTTTCTCAAAGTCGGGGATAGGCCAATGATGGATCAGTTGCGACAGGCTGCGTGCCGTCTCGGCTTTGGAAAGACCGGCGCGGTACGCGCTGCGCACACGACGCCGGACCAGTCGCAAGTAGTTGGACATCGCTTCGGTGGCCTCTTTGCCAGCAAGTTCACCGTGTCCGGGGATAAGCAAATCATACTGGAGCCGGCGCAAAAAGGTCAGAGCCTCCAGCCACTCTTTGGTATTCCCCTGTGACAGGAATGGCGGGCGATTGGTAACAACGGCATCGCCGGCGAATAGGATCTTTTCTTGGGGCAGGTAGATGACGGTCGTCGCCGGGGTGTGACCGCCAATCGGGATCAGGTGAATCTCTTTTTCGCCGCGGTACAGAACCGTCCGGTTCGTAAAGGTGAGTTCAGGGTGGATGATCTGCAGATGGTCTTGCCACTCCTGGGCCGCCTCGGGAATGCGATCGTGGTACATGTTGAGCAAGCGGGTGCGAAAGCTATCCCCGTAGCTCTTGATCTCTTTCCAGGCAAGCTCATGGGCGACGACGGTTGCTGGGCGGAAGTGCTGGTTGCCCACCACGTGAGCACGGTGGTGATCCGTGTTGATGATGTACACGACCGGCTCTGCCGTGCGCTCGCGGATCTGGCTTTGCCAATGGCGCGCATCACCAGGCAGCATGGGGGTGTCCAGCAGGATCACCCCCGCGCCAGTGACGATAAAGGCCACGTTGGCGCCATGATAGCCGGTCTCAACAAAGACACTGGGTGCGATTTCTCGGATCAAAGGTGCCTCTGATTAGGGGATTTGGCCAGTTGCTGGCGTGCTGCGCGAACACAGCCAAGGCCGTTAGACGTCAGCGCTGGTCACGGCATGGAATGCTTGGTCAAGGGCCTGCTCCAGCTGGTCACCGTGGGGCCCTCCGCCTTGAGCGAACTCGGGCCGGCCGCCCCCGCGCCCGCCGATGACCTCACACGCCTGGCGGATCAAGGCACCCATGTGCGCGTCGAGGTCCGCAGAGCGAGCAAAGGTCAGGAACCCTTTTCCATCGGCTTTGCTGCGCGCACCGAGCAGGGCTACGGTCTGCGGGCGGTTGATGAGCCGCTGGGCCAGGTGTTTGAGGTCGTCCGGTGTCCGGTCGGACAATTCGGCCTGTACCGTGTGTGTCCCGTCCGCAACGTGCGCTTCGTGCCACAGCGAGGCGGCTTCGGCATCGAGGAGTGCGTCGCGCGTCCGGCGCAGCTCACGCCGGGTGGCCTTGAGTTCCTCCTCCATCCGGTGCACCATATCGATCAGCTCCCAGTGGCCAACTGTGTATTCCTGGGCCAGGCCCATGACCATGTCGTTCTTGGCTGCATAATCGCCCAGGGCACGGCCGCCGCAGAGGAATTCAACACGGGTCTCGCTGCCGCGCCGCTCACTGCGGGTGATCTTGATCAGGCCTATCTCGCCCGTTGCCCGGACATGGGTGCCGCCACAGGCTGAGCAGTCCAGATCGGGAATCTCAACAACACGCACCGGGCCCTCATGGGCCAGTGGTTTGCGCAGTGGCAGGTGTGGTACCTCGGCGTCGGGCACAAAACGGGATGTGGTCCGGTGGTTGGCAAATACGATATCGTTGGCCACGGCCTCAACCCCGGCCAGTTCAGCCTCTGAGAGAGGGGCGCGGTCCAGATCGATGGTCGAGTAGTCTCCTGAAAGGTGAAACCCAACCGTATTGGCCGCTAACTGGTCGACAAACACGGCCGATAGGATGTGTTGGCCGGTGTGTTGTTGCATCAGATCGAAGCGGCGGTCCCAGTCTACGGTTCCTTGCACCTGGTCAGATGCGAGGGCAGAGGCCATGAAGTGGACCACAGCGCCGTCATCCTCCCGCTCCATCACGTCTACGACCGCAACATCGTTCAGGGTGCCGGTGTCGTGGGGCTGTCCGCCACCGGTGGGATAGAAGGCCGTCCGATCCAACACAACGGCTGGGTGGCCCTCCCACTCGAGTCGTTCAACGACTTGGCCGGCGAACTGTACGCGGTATGGGTCGTCGTAGTACAGCCTGTCGGTCATGCCCGGCTTCTCCGCTGGCGTGCCTTGCTAGCAGGCGCTTCCTTCCAGTACTTTTCGAGCAGGACCGCGCCCAAGGCGATGATTACCACGACCACGCCCATCAGCACCCACGTCCATGGTGGCTGGATACCAAAGAGAGGGGCCATCGCCCAGGTCATCCACAGGGCCAGCCCGACGAAAACCAGGCCAGTGACCAGTTTGATGGTTGCGGTATGGCGGTTCACAAACTGGCCCAGCTGCTGCGAGGTGGTGCCAAAGTAGCTGAGGAGAAAGACGACGATCAGGGGCAGGATGAACATCAGGCAGTACAGGACAAGGTAGAGGAAGGCCTGCGCTGCCAGATCGGTCTGGCTCAACACGTACACAATGGTCGGCAGGTAGACCTGGCCGGTGCAGGCTAGTTCGATCAATGACACCACAAAGCCGGTGACAAAGGCCATGACGACAAAGGCCCGGACTTGGGAACTCTCGCGGATGACCTTGTTGATCCGGCGCCGGAAACTCATGGGCAGCTTGAGCGCCATTTCGGTCACTTGACCCTGTCGTGCTTTGCCATAGTCGCGGAAAGTGAGCATGGCCAAAACGATGCACAGTAGGGCGGTGAGCAGGTATAGCCACCTGCCCAATGACGAGAAGATGCCCAGCGACTGGACCACGGTCAGGAGCCCCATACCGACCAGCAGATAGGTGATGAATACGCCCAGCGTGAACGATAGACCCACGAACAAGATGTCTCTGCCTCTACGCCCGGCGAAGGTGAGGTACGAGATAAAGAAGACGAGTGTCGCAAACGCGCAGGGATTGAGGCCGTCTATCAGACCGGCGATGAGGACCGTTGCCACGCCGAACGACTGAAAACGGTCGATGATGCTTTGCCCGGCCTCGTCTGGATCAAAGTCTTCCCAGGTGCGCTCAGCGCCGGTTGCCTGGTATTTGCTGACCACCGCCAGTAGATTGTTGAGGGTGGCATCGGTGCCGATCAGATAATCCTGGCCAACAATGACCATCGGCGTGGACAGGCGCTGCTCCTCGGGGACACCAACCTTTTCACTCAACCATTCGTTGAGCGCTTTGTTCTCTGCTTCCTCGATGGAAAAGCGCTCGACCTGCAGCTGGGGGTATTGCTCTTGGACTACCCGCAGGTCATAGGTGGTCCGGGCGCAATCCTGGCAGCCGGCTTGCTCAAAATAGGCGAGGTAGATGGGCCTATCCGTCGTTGTCGGGCCTGGAGATGGTTGGGCGGTGCTTTCTGTCGTTGGGGCGGGCGTGCTGCCCTCCGGTGGCGTGACCGTGGCCGTTGGACTGACTCCGCTGAGTTCTTCCAACGACGGCAGGGCGAGCCCACCTTCTTCATAATACTTGGCCACCAGGTCCGGCAGCCGGGTTTGGATCTCCTCCAGGCCAACCAGCATGGTACGGCCGATCAACACCTGGGGGGTGCCAGCAGCCGGTGGGTCGATGCCCAGCCCGGCATTGATCTGCGCCAGCAGCTCGGCGCTCTCTTCTTGGGA
>JASFOV010000109.1:0-10528 GCA_050116355.1 Anaerolineae bacterium | reverse complement strand
GTGCTGCTGCTTCATGTCCCGGAGGAGAGTCTGCCACCCGGTGCGACGGTGATTGTGACCAGCAGCAGTCGCGACAAGAGCGCCGAATTCACCTGGGCGGAGGTGCAAGATCCAGATAACTGGGTCATGTTCGACCTTTCCGGCCGGGGCACCCTCAAGCTAGTGTCCGTGTTGGAGCGCCTGGATATCCGAGACGAATGGGTCCAGGATGTCGACCGCATCGACATAATCGTTCCGTAGACTCTGCTCCGGACGCAGATCGTTTGCTTCGGACCCAGGCCACTTGGCTATTCTCAAGGAAGTCGACACATGAGAGAACGGTACTTTTCCACTTTTGAACTCATTCTGCTGGCACTGTTTTCTGCACTGATCGTAGTTGCCAAGATTGCCCTGCGGCTGCCGTTGCAGCTGTCAGGCCATTCAGGCATCTTTTGGATGGCCATCACTATCGTGGCTGCAGGAGTGGTGCCCAAGCGGGGAGCAGCAAGCTTGGTAGGGCTGACATCGGGTCTACTTGCTGCTTTCCTCGGTCTGGGCGACTTTGGGGCGCTTAATACCTTTCTGTCTTATACGGCAATTGGTATCGGCACAGATCTGTCGCTCTGGTTGCTTGGCGGCAATCCAGAGAACTGGTTCGTCGCTGTGCTCGCAGCGACCCTAGGTCATTTCTGCAAATTCCTGGTGAAGTGGGGGATGGCAACTCTTGCCGGTGCTCCCGTAGGGTTTGTGGCTATTGGGCTGGCCAAAGCCGTGGTTGGATATCTTGTGTTTGGGGCGCTGGGTGGGTTGCTTGGGGCGCTGACGCTCAGGGCGCTTCGCCGCGCGGGGTTCTTTGCCTATCTTGCGGAAAAGAGGTGAAGGCAGAGACCCATTGAAGGGGAAGTGCCAAGCTGGGTGCTAGCTACGGCTTTGGCGTACCCGTGTATTTCTTGAGGTTGGTGAACATGCCTCGCCTTCGCCCGTTGGGCAGAATGGTACCCTGCAGGTTGGCTCCTTCGAGATTGGCGCCCAGGAGATTGGCATCTCTTAGGACAGCTTTCAGTAGGCAAGCCTCGATCAAGATCGCTCGACCCAAGTCCGCCTGGCTAAGGTTGGCCCCCACCAGATTGGCTTGGCTCAAGTCTGCACCCTGCAGGTGGGCAATTTGCAGGTTGGCCGACTCCAAGTCGGTTTTATCGAGCCGGGCCCGCAGGAGATCGGCTCCACTTAGGTTTGCCTGTTCCAGGTTGGCTTGCCGTAGGTTGGCATCCTGCAACTCTGCACTGGTCAAGTTGGCCCCAGATAGGTTAGCCCGCACCAAATTGGCCTTGTGAAGGTTTGCTTCGCACAGGTTGGCGCCACGTAGGTCAGCGCCAATCAGGATGGCCCCCCCCAAGCCCGCTCTGCGTAGATCGGCCTGAGCGAGCCGTGCCTGGGTCAGGTCTGCTCCAGTCAGCCCCGCCCCCCGTAGATTTGCCCGGTGGAAGTTGGCCTTGCAGGCGTGGGCCTGAAACAGATAGGCGTGGTCAAGCTTCGCCTCCATCAGCTTTGCCCCAGCCAAATTCGCTCCGGTCAGGTTGGCGCCGGTGAGATCGGTGCCAATGAGAGATGCACCCCGGAGATTGGCTCCCTGCAGGTTGGCCTGGGCAAGATGCGCTTTGGCCAGATTGGCGCCAGCCAGATCGGCGCCAGCCAGATTGGCTGCTGTCAGGGCAACTTGGCCTAGTTCAGCCCTTCGCAAGTCAGCTGCAAACAGATTGGCCTGGTGCAGGTTGGCCCTGGTTAGGTCAATGCCTGCCAAATACGCACTATACAGATAGGCCCCCGCAAAGTCCCTGTGGCCTGTCTCGTAGCGCTCAACTAGTTCGCTCGGCTCCACGCGTGCCTTCCCAATCTAGTCCCTCAAGGTGATCAATCTAGCAGTATACTCTCTGCCTATCTGTGTGATGGCGAAAGTCTGAATGCATTGGGCCAGCTGGACACGATGCACCGCTATCTATTGTAACATCCCCAACGCTTTTGTCCAATCCACTGAGGGGAGTAAGTCAGGGAGGAATCCACTACCCCTCAGGAGTAATCCAGCTTCGGGCTGAGTGCTAATCAACCGGGGGTGGCTCGGCCGGCATGTGAGAGCAATTGCTAGGGTGACCACATCGGATCCCAATCCTCGGCCGGGTCGTTAGTCAGGCGTAGCAAGTCGCCTTCAACGGTGTTTACAACATAAATCTCGGCGTTTCCATCGCGCCAGGACGCGAAGGCGATCTGCATGCTATTCGGGCTCCAGCTGGGATGATCTTCGTCGGCAGGTGTATTTGTCAGCCGCGTGATCCCCGTACCATCGATATTCACCACGTAGACTTCCCAATTGCCGTCCCGATCGCTCATGAAAGCGATGCGAGTGCCGTCAGGCGACCAGGCCGGGCCAATATCGGAGCTTGGGTGATCTGTGATTTGGACAAGCCCGCTTCCGTCAGCATTGATGATGTAGATCTCAGAATCACCGTCTCGATCCGAGTCAAAGGCAAGCCGGTCGCCAGCAGGTGACCAGGTGGGAGACCAATCCTCAGCTGGATCGTTCGTTAGATTGACGGCAGAACTGCCATCAGCTGCCATCACGTACACTTCGGCATTGCGATCTCGCCAGCTGGTGAAGGCGATGCTTGCTCCATCCGGCGACCACTTGGGGTACATATCCTCCGCGGCATTATCCGTGAGACGTGTCACTTCGCTGCCGTCGGCCGTCATCCGGTAGATCTCCCAATTGCCATCGCGCTCTGAACCAAACACAAGATGGCCGGCATCGGGTGCCCAGGCCGGCGCCCAGTCATCGCCGCTGCTCGTCGTAAGCCGCTCAATACCACTTCCGTCGGGGTTCATAACATAGATTTCGTAGTCGCCATCGCGGGTCGAAGAGAAGGCCAGGCGGCTGTCACTATTCGTGGATGGTGTGGGGCTCGCGGTGGCTGTCGGCGGGGCGGTGGGCGTCTCTGTCGGTGTGGTAGTGGGCTCGGGCGTCGCAGTGGCCGTGGGCAATCCGGTATCGCCCGTGGTGGGACTGGGCTCGAGCGAAGGGGTTGTGGTCATGGTAGCTTCCGGCCCTGACGTGGCGCTGGCTATCATGGTCGGGGTGATGGCTATGGGAGTGGCTGTCGCAGGCTGGGAAGTAGTTGTAGGTGCGCCCAACGTCGGAGGGACAAACGGTGTCTCGGTGGCTGGTTCATCCGGATTGACCGTGGGCTGAGCGGAAGGCGTAGCGGGCGCAGTCGTGTCCGCGGGCATGGGTGCCACAGTCTCGTTCGCGGTGGCTGGTTGCAGCGTGTCCGTTACCCTAACCGTTGATGTGTCGCTTGCCGGCCCGGCACCTGGTGTGGGTGTCATTGTCGGCAATGCAGCGGCTCTAAGGGTTGCCCGGCTACGGACGATGGCCTGTGTGGCCCGCTCATCCGGTTGCACGTCAGTACCCCCGCAGGTGGTCAGGAGTAGGCCCAGCGCGAGCCATACTGTGACCAGGTGTGTTCGTCTCATGACAGAACCTTTTTCCTATTGAACTGGATAGGCGATCACACCTATTGTAGCGCGAAAGCGTCCAAACGGCAAATCAGGCCCGGTCACTTCTCACTCTCAACCCAGATGCGCTGCCCATCGGTGATGAACTCGATGGTGCCCTGCGTGTCAGTCCGATAGATTTCAATCTGACCTACCTCGCCAATTCGTTCGAGTACAGCGTCGGCTGGGTGGCCAAACTGATTGTCGGCACCCACGGAAATGACCGCGTAGGCCGGATCGACCGCCCGTAGGAACTGGCTTGTGGTTGAGCCGTTGCTCCCGTGATGTGCCACTTTCAACACATCAGAGGACAGACGCTGCCCAGACTCGAGCAGATACTGTTCTGTCTCTGCGGTGATGTCGCCAGTGAACAAGAATCGAGCATCGCCCCACACCACTCTGGCTACCAATGAGTCGCTGTTGGCATCGCTCGCCGTTCCAAACCTCTTCTCGCGCGGAGGACTCAGGATCTCAATGACGAGCCCGTCCCCTAGTTCGATCAAATCCCCTCCTTGTGCGCAGTAGTGGTTCACATCCCCTTGCTCCAAGCTAGATAGACACTGCGCATAGACGGGGTCGTCGTCTGAGCGACCATTGTCCAACCAACTTCGCACACGATACCGGTCAAGAGCTGCTGCCAGGCCTGTGATATGGTCAGCATCCGCATGGCTCATGACGATCATGTCGATGGAGCGATCCCAGAAGGGCATTTCCTGGCCCAGGGCAGCGGCCAGCGCGATGGGACTGGGTCCGCCATCTACCAGGATCTGTTGTCCGTGAGGAGTTGTGACCAGGGCGGCATCACCCTGGCCCACGTCCAGAAAGGCAATGTGGAGCTTGCCATCTGGCAGTTGAAGCACGGCCAACCAGGACAGGAGGGCGGAAACGGCCAGGACTAGGACTGCAGTCGCTGACGGATTCCGAACCGTACTGGCCAGCCAAGTGCTCGTTTGCCGGGATCGTCGCCGGCGCAGCCACCGAAGTGCTATTACGAAAAGGACAATCGAATAAGGCACCACCAAGCATGGAGTTCGACTGCCAGAGATCTCTATCGCTGAGAGGGGCCAATTTGCTGTCCAGCGGACAATGGTATTGGTATAGGCCAGGGCAAGCCAGGGAAACCAAGCCACCACCTGGGCTACGGGTTGCAGGATCGGTACCAGGCCCAGCATGGCAGCGACTCCACCCAATGTCATGATCGGCGGCTGAACAGGCAGGATCAGTAGATTGGCCACGGGGGCTACCAGCGAGAGCCTTCCAAAATAAAAGACCACGAGCGGCACTGTTAAGATCATCGCTGCCAAGGTGACAGCGAGTCCATCGGCCAACAGCCCCATTCCATCCTGCCCTGGAATGTTGGGTAGCATGGTTGCGATCCCCCGCTGGGCGAGACCCTGGATGGGCTGAGAGAACAGGATGATGCTCAATGTCGCGGCAAAACTCAGTTGGAAGCCGACATCCCACAGTGTCAAGGGATTCAGTGCTGTCAGAAAGAGCGCGCTGGCAAAGAGTGACACATAGGCTGTTGACCGGCGCCCTAAGTGCATGGCCGTCACGAGCAGGGCACCCATCAGCCCGGCTCGGGTCACTGCTGCGTCGGCTCCGACAAACAGGACGTAGACCACGATGCCTGCGATGGTGAACCAGTAGGCCCGTCGCCTTCCCACCACGCGGCCAAGGAGCATTAAGAGAAGGGCAGAAACGATGGTGACATTCGAACCACTGATGATAATTACGTGGCTGGTTCCCGTGGTATTGTATGCGTCATACAAATCGTCTGGAATGCCGGACTGGATGCCAAGTAGGATCCCCTGCAGCAGGCTTGCCTCCGGCTCAGGCAGTAGTGCGCCAATCACGTCGCGGGCCCGATCCTTCACGGCATAGAGCGTGCTCCAGAGGGGACTCCCTTGATCCGAGCCCAGCCGTTCAATGTGCGGGTGGTACAGGATCGAGTAGATACCCTGTCTAGAAAGATAGGCCCGGTAGGAAAAGCCCTCCAACTCGGGTGGCGTTTCTAGGAGGCCCGACACCTGCAGCCTGTCCCCGTAGCCATATTCGGGATAGCGCGGTGCCTGAACCAAGACGGTGCCTTGGACTGGGTGCTGTTGTTGCTGAAGCGTCAGCGTCTCGGCATCCAGACGCAGGAGCGTTCGAGTGTCACGCACGTCAGGATAACTGCGGACGATTCCTTCTAGAGTCACCCAGCCCTGTTCGTTGTAGTGGGCCACGAACGATGGATCCTGTACGTCGGGAATCTGTAGCTGGTAGCGATAGACGCTGGTGAGCAAGGCGAGGGCGCAGAAGCCACTGAGACGCATCCCGCGATCGTCGCGCCATAGGACTGTCCAACCGAGCGGGATCAGACTCAGGACGAGAAGAGAAACCGGATCGACCTCGGTCACAAGTGGCCATGAGTGAGCGAGGACCAGACCGGCGATCCAGGCAAGCGCAATCAAGACCAGAGGGGGCATGGGACCTACCTCGTTTGCGGGCCTCCTTCCTCATTCATTATACTATGACCGTTACGATTCGTCAATGTGCTGTGTCGGGCGACCTGGGGGTTCATGTTCTGATAGGACGGTACACTGAGGAGACTCTGGGCTTTTTGACAGGGTATGCAGCTGGTGCTATAATCAAGCCTGAGGAGATGACTTCCAAGCCAAATGGAATATAGGGACTACTACAAGATCCTGGGCGTGCCACGCGGTGCAGCGGACAAAGAGATCAAGCGCGCGTTTCGACGCCTTGCTCGCCAATACCATCCAGACCGGAATCCCGGCGACAAGGCGGCTGAAGAGCGGTTCAAACAGATCAACGAAGCCCACGAAGTTCTAACAGATCCCGAGAAACGACAGAAATACGATCGTCTAGGTGCCCAATGGCAGCAGTGGCAGCACATGGGGCGCGATCCTAGCGACTTTGACTTCAGCCAGTGGTTTTCCGGCAACCGGGGGCAGACGCATGTGGAATTCGGTGATCTGAACGATCTGTTTGGCGGAGGAGCCGGTGGCGGTGGTTTCTCCGACTTTTTCCAGTCGGTCTTTGGGGGCGGGGGGCGCTACTCCGGCAGGCCTTGGGGCCAACCCCAGCCACAACGACGCCGGGGGCGCGACTACGAACAGCCGGTTGAGATCACCCTGGAGGAAGCGTATCGCGGCACGCATCGCACACTGGAGGTGTCCGGGCAACGATTGGATGTCAAGATCCCGCCTGGCGTTCGGACAGGCTCCAAGGTTCGCCTGGCTGGCAAAGGCGGGCGGGGGACCAGCGGTGGGGTAGCGGGCGATATATACCTTGTCATCCGTGTCTCTCCCCACCAGCACTTTCAGCGCGATGGAGACGATCTGATCTACAGACTTCCTGTCGAGCTGTACACCGCTCTGCTGGGCGGAGAGGTTCAAGTGCCTACCCTCGAGGGGCAAGTGCGGCTCAAGATCCCGCCAGAGACGCAGGCTGGTCGCTCCTTTCGGTTGAAGGGCCAGGGCATGCCTCTCTTGAAACGGCCCAAGAAACGTGGCGATCTCTATGCTCAAGTACACATTGTGCTGCCTCAAGGCTTGACCCAAAGGGAGAAGGATCTGTACCAGGAGCTGGCGTCCCTTCGAAGGCGGCACTGATGCAATTGGGTGACAGTGGGGCACCGGTAGGGCAGGAGACCTTGATCTTTGAGACAAAACGGTGTACAATGAATCCGTCGATAGCCGATCTAGGTTGCTGAGGCCGGAGGATCTATAGGGTATTTGATGCGAAATAGAATAGCAATTGGGTTCTTACTTGGTATTCTGGTGCTTACAGGCTTGGCATGCAACGCATCCGAGCTACAGACGTTGATGACGACTCCATCGCCCAGCGCCCCAACCGCCAAGCCGACGGCCGTTGTAATTGTACTTACGCCCACACCCGTCCCCCCTGGCTTGCCATCCAATGTTGATGTCGAGGAACAGCTCGTCACAGATGTCTATGCCAGGATTAGTCCTTCGGTGGTTTGCATCACCGCTCAGGATCACTTTGGCAACTGCATCGGATCAGGGTTTGTTCTTGATGCAGATGGACATATCGTGACCAACAACCATGTGGCAACAGCAATTCCAGAGCTATTGGTGACCTTGGCTGACGAACACACCGTCCCTGCTGAAATCGTGGGCACTGATCCGGGCAGCGATCTGGCGGTGCTCAAGATTGATGTTCCTGCTGACCAGCTTGTATTTGCACCTTTGGGGCAATCATCAAATCTGAGGGTCGGTCAGCGCGCCATCGCGATCGGAAATCCATTCGGCCTGGAACGAACGGTCACCACAGGGGTGATCAGTTCCTTGGGCCGGACCCTTTCACGGGAAGACAGCGACTTTCAGTTGGCGGAGATCATCCAGACGGATGCGGCGATCAACCCTGGCAACTCGGGAGGGCCCTTGTTGAATTCCAAGGGCGAGGTCATTGGCGTCAATACTGCGATCCGCAGCGTCAGCGGTTTCAACTCTGGTGTGGGATTTGCCATTCCCGTGGACATTGTCAAGCGCGTTGTGCCGGAGCTGATCGTGCATGGGCGGTACCGCCACACCTGGATTGGCATCCGCGGCCGGACGATCACCCCGGAGATGGTGGAGGCTTTGGATCTCACGGTGGATACGGGGGTGCTGATCTCAGAGGTGGAGGTCGGCGGGCCCGCCGAACGGGCTGGCCTGCGGGGTGGCACTCGTGAAGTAATCGTTGCTGGCATTCGCATGATGAGTGGTGGTGATGTTGTGATTGCCATCAATGACAATACTATCAAGAGTTTTGACGACCTGATTAACTATCTGGCCACCCGAGCCAGCGTGGGGGATGTGGTGAACCTGCGAGTGGTGCGGGAGGGACAGGAGATCGAGGTCGAGGTTGTTTTGGACGAGCGGCCCGGTGGCCGCTAGAGCCCATGGCAACCTGCCTATCTGTGTAGCTTGCACCCCACCACTCGTTGTGGGGTTTTGACCATCATCTAGTTACGATTAGGAGGGAACATGTTCAGTGAGCGGGATCTGAATGAGTTACTGGAATTCACAAGCGAGGAGTCCCCAGTCCTCAGTCTGTATCTCAATGTAGATCCAACGCAGCAAACAACCGATCAGTACAAGCTGGCCCTGCGGACTATGCTCAAGGAGGTGGGGGACGAGGCAGAATCGGCTGATTTGGAAGCAATAGAGAGGTTCTTCGACTTTGAGTATGATTGGCAGGGTAGGGGCGTTGCCGTGTTCTCCTGTCAAGGCGAGGATTTTTGGAAGAGCCACTCGCTGGCAGTTCCTGTACACAACTATGCATACGTGTCTCACAGGCCCTACATCAAGCCACTCACAGATGTGCTCGATGCGTACGGGCGCTATGGAGTCGTGTTGGTGGACAGCGAAGGGGCTCGCATGTTCCTGTTCAATTTGGGCGAAATCGTGGAGGCTTCGGGGTTGCTTGGAGAGGAAGTCCGCCGGGTCAAGCATGGTGGGGCTTCAGGGGTGGCAGGTATGCGCGGCGGCACAGCAGCTCGCGCAGCGAGGCGTGGAGAGGCTACGGTCCTGCGCAACCTCAAAGAGATTGCCGATGCGACAGATTCGTTCTGTACCCAGAACGGTTGCCGGCGCCTGGTATTGGGCGGAACTGAGGCCAATGTCAGCCAATTTGTTGAATTGTTGCCCAAGGCGTTACAGGATGCCGTGATCGGGTCCTTCACGGTCGATGTTGCGGCCCCGGTTGGTGAAGTGCAGTCTCGCTCGATGGATTTAATTGAGGAAGTTGCTGAGAAGCGGGAGAAGGAACTTGTTGATGCCATGATTGCTGGCTGGAAGCGGGACAGTGGAGCATCTGTTGGCCTGTCGGACACGCTTGCAGCGTTGCAGGAACATCGCGCCTCCTTGCTACTGGTAGCTGCGGGCTATGAGGCGTCCGGTTTCCGCTGCACCGATTGTCGTTACCTGATGCTCACCGAGCGGGACGAATGCCCTTTGTGCGGCGGTTCCATCGAGCCCGTAGAGGATCTTGTGGAGACCATGACGCACCGGGCGTTGGAGCAGGGCGTTGAGGTTGAGATTGTGCGTGGTAGCCAAGAGCTGGATGACGCTGGAGGCGTCGGCTGCCTGCTTCGCTACTAGATGCAAGGGACGTCTTCTACGGAAGCCAAAAGGGCGCTGCAACCGCAGCGCCCTTTGTTGTGCTGTGCAGGATGACCTTGATGCTGCGCAGCGATCATGTCTGGGGGGCGTTCCTAGAACCGCTCCCAAGGGATGGTGGCTGGGAATAGCTCCCGAACAAAGTCCCACGCCCGATCCAAGGCTTCTGCCTCGCTATCTCCTTGGGGGATGAAAAGATTCACACGAATGGACAATACGCCTTCCTTTGAGTCGCGGCGGGGATTGTCCCATAGGTACCAGAAGAGCACCATCAGCCTCTCTTTGGACTCGGCATGCTCCGTCAGAAGGTACTGGGCGTACATCGTGCCGTCATCAAGCGGGGCTGATTCGCGTCGGGTCTCGATCACCTGCCACAGCCGGCCTGGATAGCAGGTCTCGGGGGTATGGCTAAAGAGCAGAAAACTGTCCTCCCCTTTGTTGCCAATGATGGCCAGGGTTACGATCTGACCTGTTGCGTTTTGATAGGCACGCTGCAGGGCGACCGTGGGCTGGTTCAGATAATAGACCACAGCCGGGTCATCAGCGATATACTGATCCTGGCCGATCTGTTGCCAGTCACCGAGCGTGGCGGGCAAGGAACGAGCGACCTCTTCGCTGGTACCTCCGGTTAGATCCAGCGGACTGCGGACAACCGTCTCATAGGGGGTGATCCGATACCAGCCCTCCACATCGACAAAGTAGGTGTAGGCCAGGCTCGCATCCGGCGTGCCAAGCGTTGTTTCTGCTGCCTGCACCACTTCATTAGGCATATTGGCGGCTGCAGTCCAGCGCTGGGCCCACGTCAGGCCGATGGCGGCGGTCAGCAGCCCAATGATCAGAAGATATCGTCGCGAATGCGAGAGCATCCAAGGACC
>JASFOV010000108.1:0-10547 GCA_050116355.1 Anaerolineae bacterium | reverse complement strand
ACGTGATCGGTCACAAAGTCATGATCCAGGGCAAGGCACGCGTTCAAGTCACTCAAGGTTGCCAGGCGGATGTCCATGCTCTTCCATTCCTTATCGCTGTGATATGATTGTACCATTCTAAGACTGAAAAAGCAAGCTACTGTCGCCAACGTGTTTTGCGGCGGGGCAATTGCTGCCGGCAAGGCTTTGGCAGTCAAGAGGCGTGCTGCGCGTGCCCGAAGCGAATGGCAGCGATTTGCAAAGAATGTGGTTTTTGGTATAATGGGGCACGGTTGTTCATCTGTTGTTCAGATTAGCAGGATTGGGTGATGGCAGGCAGCCTGTTACCGAGATGAGGAACGGACGAGATGCAGAACGAGTATGCACATCACCACGCACACGCTAGGGGGGTGCCTTGACAAGACAGAACCCTGTGTTCTGCCTTGGGCAGCCCCAAGCGTGGTCGGAGCCTACCACGCTTTTTTCTTTGAGGGGAAGCACTGGCGGTGAGCAAGAACAAAGCTCTGTGTGGTTTTTTGTGGAGATAGGAGAGACGGCATGGCAACCAAGACCACAATCCAGGCGGTCAAGGGCACGCGCGACTTTTATCCAAAGTCAATGGCCTTTCGTAATTGGCTGTACGAGAAGGTCCGCACCATCTCTCGAGGTTTTGGGTACCAAGAGTACGAAGCGCCGCTCCTCGAGCGGCTGGAGTTGTATGCCGCCAAGAGTGGAGAAGAGCTGGTCAAAGAGCAATCCTTTATCCTTACGGATCGCGGCGGCGATCAACTAGCTCTGAGGCCCGAGCTGACGCCTTCGCTGGCGCGCATGGTGGCCCAGAAGCAGGCGCAATTGTACCAACCTCTGCGTTGGTTCTCGTACGGGCCCTTCTGGCGCTACGAGCGTCCCCAGCGTGGGCGTACCCGCGAGTTTTTCCAGTGGAACATTGATCTATTGGGGGCCGAGACGCCAGCGGCTGATGGCGAAATCGTGGCTATCGGCGCCGAGTTTCTACGCACCTTGGGATTGACGAGCAAGGAAGTAGCGATCCGGCTCAACAGCCGGCGCCTGATGGAACGTAAACTGGCCGAGATGGGCATTGGCGAGGACCGTTCGGGCGAGGTCTTTCGCCTCATCGACCGACGCGACAAGCTCTCCAGGGAGAAATGGACGGCCTGGGCGGGGGATATGGGGCTCTCGACCGGGCAATTGGACGCGCTGGAAGCATTATTGGTCAATGCCGATCTTTGGCAAGAGTCCGACGAGCTATGCCAGGTGATGGCGACGGTTCAGGCTTTTGGTGTGGCCGATTATGTGGTGTATGATGCCAGCATCGTGCGCGGTCTGGACTATTACACCGGGCCGGTCTTTGAAGCTTACGACCGACAGCGCGAGCTGCGGGCCATCTTTGGTGGGGGGCGCTATGATAATCTGGTCGCTGATGTGGGCGGCGACCGGATCACGGGCGTAGGATTTGCCATGGGGGATGTGGTCATCGAGGTGCTCCTGGACCGCCTGGGCAAACGTCCAGATCTGGCGAGTTCGCCGAGTCGTGTGTTGGTCACGTTGTTTGACGACGATCTCTATGATCAGACGCTGGCGCTGGCTGGCCGCTTTCGCCAGGCTGGGATCAACGCCGAGCAGTACCTGGAATCGACCAAGCTGGGCAAACAGATCCGGCATGCCGACCGCAAAGGCATCCCCTACGTTGCAATCTTGGGGCCGGAAGAGATAGCTAGGGATCAGGTCGTGCTGAAGCAGCTGGTGTCCGGCGAGCAGCAGTCGCTTTCCTTCGAGCAGGCTGTTGAACAGCTCCAAGAAGGTGGCTGGGCACCTGGTGCCCGGTAGTAGCTGTGGGTGAGTATGGGATGATCTGAGCCTTCTGGCGGCGATCTTAGGGCCTGTCCACTTGACTTTCTGCGGCGGGCGGTCGGCCTCTTGACAAAATGGGCAAAATCGGGTAGAATCTTAGTAGTAGGATGTGGCCCAGATTTGGGAGAAATGGTGTTGAAATCCTCATACTCCTGATTTGGGTTCCCTCCTGAACCTGCATGTAGAATTCATGGATTCCAGCTTCACAGCGAGTCATGACAATTGGAGTGGTATCTGTGGATCAAGGGATCCGAATTCCATGCTGACCAATCTAGGTCTGTACGGGCAGGATGATGGAGTCGCTAGGGTTGGGGGGGCCCTTCGGCTGGTTGTAGTGTCGTCCTGAACCGACGGATAGGGGTGATGCCGCCCGGTGTCACCCCTTTTTTATTGTCTGCATGATTGCTGGTGGACCCATGTCTTTTTGGAGTAACTAGTGCGCTTGGTTCTCTTGAGCGGACGGCTAAGAGGAGGCAATGATTCGTATGGATAGGGTGGAAGAGCGTTTGGCGAGCTTTTACTTGGGGCAGGGGTATGATCTGGCCCAGGGTGCGTTGCTAGACCAACCGATACATTACGATGCCCGTGATCTGACGACCCATGCCGTCTGCTTGGGGATGACCGGCAGTGGCAAGACCGGCCTGGGCATTGTCCTGCTGGAGGAGGCGGCCCTCGATGGTGTACCCTCGCTGGTCATCGATCCCAAAGGGGACATGACCAATCTCCTGCTCACGTTTCCCGACTTGAAGCCGGAGGATTTTGCGCCGTGGGTCAATCCCGATGACGCCCGTCGCAAGGAGATGGAGCTGGCCGAATATGCCACCCAGACGGCGGAGCTATGGCGCACGGGGTTGGAGCGTAGCGGGCAAGGGGCGGAACGTGTGCGTCGATTGAAAGAAGCGGCAGACTATGTGATCTATACACCAGGAAGCAGCGCTGGGCGCCAGGTCAGTATTCTGCACACGCTACGAGCACCAGATCTGTCGTGGGAAGAGGACGACGAACTACTACGCGACAAGATCGAGAGCGTGGTCTCGGCACTCCTGGGCTTGATCGGTGTTGAAGCGGATCCGGTCCAAAGCCGTGAACATATCCTCTTGTCTAATATCTTTGAACGCGCGTGGCAGAATGGAGAGGACCTCGACTTGGCCCAATTGATCCTGCGGGTGCAGAAGCCGCCCTTTGCTCAACTCGGTGTTTTTCCGGTCGATACGTTCTTTCCGGAAAAGGATCGTATGGGTCTGGCTATGCTACTCAATGGCCTGCTGGCGTCGCCAGCCTTTGCCGACTGGATCGAGGGCCAACCACTGGATATAGATGGATTGCTGTCCAGCCCCTCTGGCAAACCCCAAGTTAGTGTTCTGTACCTTGCCCACCTATCTGAGGCAGAGAGGCAGTTCTTTATCACCTTGTTGCTCGAGCAGGTGATCACGTGGATGCGCGCCCAGCCCGGAACGACGAGCCTGCGGGCACTGCTCTATATGGATGAGATGTTCGGCCACCTGCCACCTAGTCCGGCGAGCCCGCCCACCAAGAAGCCTTTTCTTACCCTGCTGAAACAGGCGCGGGCCTATGGCTTGGGCCTTGTTCTGGCGACGCAGAATCCGGTCGACCTAGACTACAAGGCGCTGTCCAATGCGGGCACGTGGTTCATTGGTCGGATGCAGGCCGACCGGGATAAACAGCGGGTATTGGATGGCCTGGAGGGGGTGGAAGTAGGAGAAGGTGGCCTGCAGCGGTCTGAGCTCGACCGGTTGATCTCTGCGCTACGATCGCGGGTGTTCTTGTTGCACAATGTGCACGAAGGCCAACCGGTCATCTTTCACACCCGTTGGGCGATGAGCTATTTGCGGGGACCGCTGACACGGCCGCAGGTGCAGCAATT
This sequence comes from Anaerolineae bacterium, assembly GCA_050116355.1. GTDB lineage: Bacteria > Chloroflexota > Anaerolineae > JAAYZQ01 > JAAYZQ01 > JASFOV01. Next base: position 6,811 of record JASFOV010000108.1, on the reverse strand, counting down.
GGCCGCTGAGACCCCTGCGACCTCCGCAGCGCCCGGGCCGGCGCCTGCAATGGAACCGGCTGCCGAGCCGCCACGCGGGCCAAGGCCCGTTGCCCAACCTGCAGACTCGGCGACACTTGCTGTGCCCTACAGTAAGGTCCCGCCCCAGCTCCCCTCGGCGATCAAGCAGGTCTTTCTGCCGGTCAGGGTCTCGTTCAAGACCGCGCTGGAGCGGCTGGCCCGTGAGGGGGACGTGGCGGCCGCTGCGGAGGCTCCGGCCCGTGGGTACCTGCTTTACCAACCGGCGCTGCTGGGGCTGGCCAAGCTCCGTTTCCCCCATAACAAGAGCCGCCAAGCTCACAGCGAGGATATGGCCTATCTGTGGCGGACCGCGGATGACGGCTTCGACCCAGATTGGGCCGAGGGACGCGTGCGACTAGAGGCAGAGAATTTGGAGCGCGAGCCGGAGCCGGATGCGTACTTTGCGGAGCTTGGCTCCGATCTGGGCTCGGCCAAGAGACTCCGGGGGCTGGAGAACGAATTTGAGGACTATTTGTACTACAACTCGGTGGCGACGCTCCTCTTTAATCCACATCTTGAACTCTATTCCGAGTTTGGCGAGACGGCGGAGGCGTTCCAGCGCCGTTGCCGCAAAGCTGCCGAGGAAGCTATTGAGGGTGAATCGGAGAAGCTGCGGGACAAGTATGAGCGGAAGCTGGACCGTCTCGAGGATCGACTGGAACGAGAAGAGCGGGAGCTTGAAGAGGACAAGATCGAGTACGATGCCCGCAAGCAGGAGGAACTGCTCTCTGGGGTCGAGTCCGTCATGGGGCTGTTCTCCCGGCGCCGCTCGCGCAGCCTGTCAACGGCCAGCCGCAAGCGGCGGATGACGCGCCAGGCCAAAGCCGATGTGGAAGAATCGGAGGAGGTCATCGAAGACCTGGAGGCGGACATTGACGAGTTGGAGGCCGAGGCGCAGCGTGAACTGGATGAGTTGAAGGAAGAATGGGGGGCGCGGATCGACGAGACAGAGACGGTCGAGGTTCATCCACGCCGGGCGGACGTCCGCATTGAGTTGTTTGCCTTGGCTTGGATGCCTTTTTGGGAAGCCTCTCTGGACAGTGGCTCGCTCTCTCTTCCGGCGTATGAGATGGAAAGCGTTTGACGGAGGGATGGCGCGCTGGCTAGGCTCCCCGAACCCGACAGGTGCCAGGCTGGCCAGCGTCACCCTGGACCTGAACCAGGCCCGGCAGGAACTGACTGATCACCCAGGCGTTGGTCAGTAGGTGCGGTGTGATCGTCTGTGTGGTGAACTGGGAGGGGGTACCGGACAGCGCCATGGGCAGTACCAGCTGGTCGGACAGGTATGGGTCCAATGCCGCATCCCCGCGCAGGTAGGCCACTAATTCGCCGGCAGCGTCTTGTGCTACCAGCTCGGCCGGCTTGCCCAGCTCGCCCAGCGAGGTGAATCCGGCGGGGACGTGGGTCGACTCGGCCCACAGAAAGACAACCGTGCCCTTGCCTTTGGCCGGCGCATTTGTGGTGTCGACGCGGACGTTCACCCCTTGGGAGCGCAGGGCTTGGAGCGCCGCCTGCTCCTGCCGGACGCGGATGTGTTTGGGCAGATTGCTGCTGGCTGAAATGCCGCGAACGCGCAAGAGTTCGCCGCGCTGGCGCAGATCGAGTCCCGAGAGGGCCATGGCGCTGCCCAAGCCGTCGATCGTAGCGCGCACCTCCCCCCCGCCGATGGGGTACCAGCCCCATTTTTTGATGGTGACCTTGGCTTGCACCCCCATTCGCGCCAGGGTGGGAAGATACACGCGCTTGATATAATCAAACGGCGGGCTCCAGGCTACGTGGGTGCCTCCTCGCACAGTCACATGGGATGTGCCCCCGGCGAGGGCCAAGGGCAGCAAGACGGTCTGCAAGATCAGGCTTGCTGATCCTGCGCTGCCGCCTTTGGTTGCCTGCGCTACGTCAAAGGTGTAGGTGCCAGCGACCGGCGGAGATTGGGGTGCAAAGCGTACGTCTCTTGATTTGAGCCTGGCGCCTTGGACACGTGCGGCACAGATCTTGGCTGTCGCGCGCACGCAAGCCAGGTGCTGGGGCCTCAGGCCAGGCTTGTGCCGGTTGGCGCGGATATTCGTGAGCCGCACCGGTTGACCAGTGATGGCCGAGAGGGCCAGACTGGTGCGCAGTACCTGCCCACCACCTTCTCCGTACGAACCATCAATCTCGAGCATCTTCCCCGCCCCTATTATGTGCTGCGCAGCAACAGCAGTACGCCGGCAAGGGTGAGCAAGCCACCGACTCCGGCAAAGATCAAGCCGATCCAGAACCCTTCCGGGTCGCCACTGGTCAGGATGAAGCTGGTCACCGCCGCGCCTACCACAAAAAAGACAAAGCCGAAGGAGGACACGAACATGCCAGGTTGGCGGTACAGGTCGCGCAACCATTGGTAGAAAACTGCGACCAAGACTATGGTCCCTAGAAACGCGACGATCTGCAAGGCCAGAACCCAAGTAGATTCCAACGCCGACCCGATGAAGAGCGGAATTCCGCCAAACATGACCCCCCAGACGACAAGGAAGGCGTTGGACGTACAGCCGGAGAAGCTGAACCCACCATGAACCATCCTGCGCAGCGCGACGCCCACAGCTGCGCCGCCCCCGATGTGGAAGGGGAGCAGAAAGGCCAACGCAAAGCTCGTTGACATCTCTTCCACTAGGCCCCTCCTTCGTGCGCCACTGGATGGCGAGCGATGATGCCCAGCCCGGGTCGATCGGGCAGCACAAGTTCGCCACATCTTGCGAACTCCACCCCAACAAAGGGATCGTTACGAATATGGAGCATGCCGTCCAGATCGAGCCAGTCGGCGAGAGGGGCCAGATGGGCCGCCGCGGTGACGCCCACCGAGGTCTCGACCATGCAGCCGAGCATGACCTGCAGCCCGTGGGCACGGGCCACGGCAATCATGCGCCATGCTTCGCGCAGCCCGCCCGCTTTCATGACTTTGATGTTCACCCCATCAACACAGCCAGCTAATGGCGGAATGTCGCGCGCTGTGCGCACCGGCTCATCGGCGAATATGGGCACCGGCGAGGCGTGATGGATGCGCTGCAGACCTTCCAGGTCCGCCTCGGGCAGGGGTTGCTCGATCCACTCCAGGCCGATCTGGGCGAGGGCCGGGAGGAGTCGTAGGGCCTGCTCCACGGTCCAGGCGCAATTGGCGTCGGCCACCAAGCGGGCCTCCGTCACGGCACGGACGGCGCGGGCGGTCGCCAAGCAGTGATCCGCGTCGCCATCAAACTTCAGCTTCAAAATGGAGAAGTGTCCGGCGGCGCTGCACGCCTTGGCCTGAACCTCAGCGATAGAGCCCAGGCCGATGGTAAAGGAGGTCTGGGGGGCGCGCGATGGATCGAGGCCAAACAGGCGATAGAGAGGCAGACCCAGTTCTTTGCCGACCAGATCGTGCAGGGCAATATCGACCGCGGCCTGCGCCGCCCGTGAGCCAGCGGGCAAGCCGGACAGGATAGTCTCCAGCAGGAAGGGATCGGCGGGCAGGGGTGGCAGGGCCGATAGATAGTCGAGCACGGCCGCCTGGGTCTCGTTGTGCTGGCGCACAGGCGCCGCCTCCCCCAGCCCTTCGTGCTCGCCCCGGCGAATGCGGATCAGGACATTGTGCCGCTCGGTACTGGTGCCATGCGCGATGCGAAAGGGTGTGGCCAGGGTCAGGGTAAGTGGTTCAAGATGTAAATCCATTGGGCTCCTATTCCCCCTGGGGTCGATGGACCCCGGCTGAGCAGGTGAACCAGCCAGTACCGGGGTGCGACCGATACACAAGATGCGAGGCTGCCTGGTTCCCAGAAGCCGGCCGGCCCTGATGTTTGCTGCGGTGTCGATGGATGTAGGACTGATTATACCATAAGGTAGGTGAGGGGATCAATTCGTCGCTTCCCTCGTTAAAGTGGGGCGTGGACACCTGGCGGGTGATAGATCCCGGATCGGTGGTAACAGAATGGCAGGTATTTTGCCAAGTGTCCGGAAATCTGCTATACTCGCTGGGCGCTGTCCGGCACGAGGGCGGCACTGACTTGAGGGTTGGAGCACACATGAGCGGCGAAAAAATCTTGGTCATCGATGACCGGCGTGAGAACTTGCTCTTCCTGGCCAATACGGTGCTGCGCCCGGAGGGGTACAACGTCATTACCGCATTGGACGGCAAAGAGGGGTTGAGCAAGGCTTTGGCAGAGCGTCCGCATCTCATCATCACGGACCTCAAGATGCCGCGTTTATCGGGATTGGAGATGATGGCTGCCCTGCGGCAGCAGGATGTCGATATCCCGGTCATTCTCACCACCTTTTATGGCTCCGAGCAAGCGGCTATTGAGGCATTCCGTTTGGGCGCCAAGGATTACCTGGTCAAGCCCTACGAGGTCGCGGAGATGCTCAAGTCGGTGGAACGGGCACTGGTGGAGCAAAGGCTCCGCCGCGAGACGCAGGGCCTCAAGGAGGGGGTGCAGGTCAGCCAGCAATTCGAGGAGCGGGTTCGCCAACTACACAGCCTATGCGGCATAGCCAAGGCGCTGATGGCGATCCACGACTCGCGAGAGGTGATGCGTGTGGCGGTCGAAGCGGCCCTGTATAGCACCGGCGCCGCAGGGGGACAGCTCTTCCTGGTCAATGTCCAGTCGCGCCAATTGGAGGTTCGGGCGGTGCGAGGTCCGTCCGACACCAAGGCCAAGAGTTTGCGGCAAGCAGGCACTGACCCCGTCGCCCAGCGAGTGATGGAATCGGGCCAGGGGGTAATAACGGAACGTGATGCAGGTGGCCCGGACAAGGTTGCCTGTGTGGCTGTGCCACTGCGATCCGGCGCTCAGGTGGCTGGTGTGTTGTGCGTGGATGCCAAGCCGAACCGGTCCTTTGGAGAGAACGAGCGATATGCGATGGGCCTCCTGGCTGACTTTGTGACGGTGGCATTGACCAATGCCCGGACGATCGAACAGCTGAAGAGCCAGATGCCAACCGAAGTAGCCAGCGAACAGCCTAGCCACCCTTCGGAACAAGACCTGTCGGAATTCATAGCCGGCACCGAACGCCTAGCGGGCGAACTGAAAGACTTGTCTTCGGTGGCAGAGATCTTGGCTGCTGGGCTCCAGACGTACTTGCAGGAGTCGTAGCTACGGATCAAACACCAGGCCCCCTGCAGGGGGGCTTTTCTTTTGCCAGGTTCCCGAGTAAGCAGGGTATCTTTTGCAATGCGATTGAAATCGAGTATAATGGGGACCTATGTGCTCGCCCTCGTGCTAGACACGCCGCGGCGCCTGGCCGTTGGGCGTTTGGGTGTTTTTGAGTTCCCACCTGGATGGTACCTATACGTGGGGAGTGCCCGGGGAGGGGGCGGGCTTGCGGCCAGATTGGCACGGCACCGTCGGCATCTGGGTACCGAAAAGCGGGCCCACTGGCACATCGATTATGTGCGGGAGGCGGCGTCCTGGGGCGGCGCCTGGATCCGGCCTTCGAGGATGTCTCTTGAATGTGAGTGGGCACAGCTCCTGTACGCCCTGCCTGGTGCCACTGTGACGGCATCGCGATTTGGTGCCTCGGACTGTCGCTGTCCGGGTCACCTGGTGCGCGTTGACTCGCTTCCCGGCGATGAGTGGTTTGCCAGCACACTGGGCGCCGTCCGAGTGACCATGGGGGAGGGCTGGATGGACAACCTGCTGGAGATTCTGGGAAGCGGCGACGAGGACAGCCGCGAGACCGCGGCAGTAGCCCTGGGAGCCTATGGAGCGGGTGCCGCCGAGCCGCTGGCAGGCCTGCTCGCGGCGGATGATGTCGATACACGCTGGTGGGCTGTGCGGGCCTTGGCAGAGACCGGCGGACCGCGGGCGGTTGCTCTCGCAGTCGACGCTTTGACGGATGCGGATCCGGATGTGCGTGCTTGTGCAGCGCTGGTGTTGGGGCGGATTGGGGATGCAGAAGCAGCGGGGCCGCTGGCTAGCTGCTTGACGGACGATAGCGCGTTTGTCGCTGGTGTCGCGGCCGATGCTTTGGCCATGATGGGCGAGCCGGCGGTGGCCGCTTTGGTGGAAATGCTGGCGGACGCCAAGCCTCATGCCCGGGTGTTGGCTGTCCGTGCTTTGGAGCGTATCAAGTCCCCGGAGGCGATCGGCCCATTGTACGAGGTGCTGGATGACCCGAGCTACTTGGTACGATACCATGCGCAGGAGGCGCTTGAAGCCCTGGGCGCGGGCATGGTTTTTGTGGCGCCATGATCAAGTGTTGAAGGGAGAATTCAATCTGGTGGATGGGAGAGCTGTATGCCAAAGGTTAATCTGAAGTGGACGGGCGGTCGGCAGTTCCTGGCCAGCGACGACATTGGCCATGTGGTGGTGACCGATTCGGAAGGGCGAGGTTTCAAGCCCCCAGATCTGTTGCTCGTGTCGTTGGTCGGCTGCGCCGGTGTGGATGTGGTGCAGATTCTGGAGAAGAAGCGCCAGAAGTTTTCGGCCATCGAGGTCAAGACAGACAAGCAGAATGCGCCTGAAGCACCATGGACCATCGAAAAGATAGAGATCGAGTGGACGGTGTGGGGTCGCAATCTGAAGCAGAAGGCTGTCGAGGACGCGGTGCGCCTGGCGATGGAGAAGTATTGCTCGGTCTCGGCCAGTCTGACGAGCGAATTGGTGAACACGGTGCGGCTCGTTGAGCAAGAGAGCAAGGGGGCCGACTGAACCGTGGATGAAGAGTGGGCAGCGCTTCAGGCGGAGATGCGAGCCTGCCGCAAGTGTCTGGAGGCCGGGTACGAGATCGTTGCCGGGGCTGTGTT
>JASFOV010000107.1:0-10550 GCA_050116355.1 Anaerolineae bacterium | reverse complement strand
CGATGGCGCCGGTCAAATGCGACTCCTCGCAAAGCCAGATTGTCGCTCTCGGTGCCACAACTGGTAAAGATGACCTCACCAGGGGTACAGTTGAGTACATCGGCTACCGTCTCCCTTGCCTCCTCCAACGCGTGCGCAGCCTCACGCCCCAGCCGGTAGACGCTTGATGCATTACCATACTTGTCCGTCCAGTAGGGGAGCATGGCTTCCACTACCCGTGGATCGACGGCCGTCGTCGCAGCATGATCCATATAGATGACAGATTGTGCCTCTTGGCTCATGGCTTTCTAGATCACTCCTTTGTGTAGTGTTATTCCGGCTTCTCATTGTCAGAGCAAGCCAGTGTGCGCCCCCTCTAGTCGAACAGTCCTGTGCTCAGGTACCGTTCTCCTGTATCAGGCAGGAGGGCGAGTACTTCTTTGCCTGTTCCTAACCGCTGCGCGACCTGGATAGCCGCCCATGCAGCTGCGCCCGATGAGATGCCCGCGAGAATTCCTTCCTCGCACGCCAGACGTCGGGCAGTCTCGGCAGCGTCTATGTCCTCCACCTGAACAATCTCATCAATGATGTCTGTGTTGAGCACCTCCGGAACAAATCCAGCGCCGATGCCCTGAATCTTGTGCTTGCCCGGCGATCCACCGGAGAGAACCGGCGAACCTGCGGGCTCCACTGCCACGATCTCAACATGGGGCAGACAGTCCTTCATAACTTCGCCCACCCCGGTAATGGTCCCACCCGTGCCGATGCCGGCTACAAAGGCATCCAGACTTGGTAGCTCGGTCAGAATCTCGACGGCGGTCGTGCGCCGGTGGATCTCTGGATTGGCTGGGTTCTGGAATTGCAGTGGAACGAAGCCGTCGTACTGCTTCGCGAGCTCCTGTGCCTTGGCGATTGCTCCCTTGATGCCGTCTGCTCCTGGTGTCAGCACCAACTCGGCGCCAAATGCCTTTAGCAAGCCTCGCCGCTCAACGCTGAGTGTGTCGGGCATGGTTAGGATGATACGATAGCCCTTGACCGCAGCCACCATGGCCAGCCCAATCCCAGTGTTACCACTCGTTGGCTCAACAATGACGCCACCGGGCTTCAGCAGGCCATCCTCTTCGGCGGCTTCAATCATAGACTTGGCAATCCTGTCCTTGACGCTACCTCCTGGATTGGACTTTTCCAGTTTGACCCAGATCTTTGCCGCTCCGTCCGGCGGCAACCGCCTGAGCGGAAGGATGGGTGTCTTGCCAATCAGGTCCAAAACGGTCGCAGGTCGTTCTTGCTTCATTCGCTGAGTTCCCCTTTGTAGTCCCCGTAGAGCCATTTGCAGCTCAGGGGTATCGCTTCGTCCCATTCGATAGGGGATGTCTGGTTCATCTCCCGCACCTGATGTTCCAGGATCTCGACGCGATCCACGAGGCAGCGCAACGTCTCTACGACAGGGTCGGGCAAGTGCCCATGATCGAGCACATCTTTGGGTTCTGCTTCCAGCCGGCGACCATTGATGCGGGTCACTCGACCAGGAACACCTACCACCGTTGCCCCGACTGGCACCGACTCGATCACGACGGAGCCAGAGCCGACCTTGGCGTCGTCAGCTACCACTATGTTCCCCAGGATCACGGCATTCGCGCCAATCACTACCCCATCGCCAATCGTTGGATGTCGCTTGTTCCGTTCTGAGGACGTGCCACCCAGAACTGCGCCCTGGTACATCAGGACATCATCCCCGATCTCTGAAGTCTCGCCGATCACTACCCCCGAGCCATGGTCGATGAAGAACCTGCGGCCGATTCGCGCACCGGGATGTATGTCCACCCCTGTGAAGAAACGAGATATGTGCGATAGCAAGCGCGCAAGCAACAGCCGGTTCCGCTTCCATAGGCCATGGGCCATGCGGTGGAGCCAGATAGCATGCAGTCCGGGATAGCAAGTAAGTACCTCGAAAAGAGTCCGGGCCGCCGGATCCTTGGTGTAAATGGTCTGCACATCTTCGCGCAGCACGTCGCGCCACCGGCGTAGCCGGCCCTTCTGCGCGCGCGAGTGCGATTGGGCCTCTTTTCGATCTAGTGCCTTCAGATTTGAGTCTGTTACCATAAAGTCTCGCTACAAAGCCAGTAGTTAGGCGTGGGCTACAGTTCGGCCAGCGTGATCGAGTCTAGCGTCTCCACAAGCCGGTCCCTAACCAGTTCCCAGATCCCGCGGGTGCTGCAGTCCTCCTCTAGCGGACAAGGCTCGCATTTCTGGTCTGCAACACACTGTATGGGCAAAATGGTGCCTTCTACCGCACGAATTACGTCGCCAGCCGTGGTTTCTTCCGGTGAGTGAGTTAGGTAGTACCCTCCATGAGCGCCACGTTTGCTGTTCAAGAGACCAGCCCGGCGCAGGTCGATGGCGATCTGCTCCAAATAAGGTTGCGATATCCCCTGCCGGGCAGAAATCTCTGAAAGCGGCAGAGGCCCTTTTCCAAAGTGCCGGGCAAACTCGCCCATTGCTCTCAAGCCATACAGTTCTTTCGCCGAAACCTTCACCGTTTCACCACTCCTGGCTTGTTCTAAACCCTACAAAATAGTCGGGATTATTCTAGCACACCAGGCTACGGGTGTCAAGTAAGCGCCGCTACAAGCCGCCTCAGCAGAAGACTGCGTGGGCCAGACAAGGAGAGTGCATCCATCGAGCTCGTGGCGCGCGTGCTCCTGCCCGCTTTGCGCTTTCATCATTTTTGCGGTATGATGACCTTGGCTGCAGAGAATCCTACCAAATGTTGTCAGGGAGCCAGACTCAGACATGCTCGACATGTTCTTCGCTCCGCAATCTGTGGCCGTCATTGGCGCTTCTCGCACACCCGGCAAAATCGGCTTTGGGGTCTTGCAGAATATTGTCCAACACGGCTACCAGGGAGCGATCTATCCAATTAATCCCAATGCTGACGAAGTCCTGGGACTGAAGTGTTATCCCCGGGTGGGAGATGTACCCGGTTCCATCGATCTGGCCTTGTTTGCTATTCCTTCCGAGGCTGTCGCCAAGGTGCTGGCCGAATGCGGAGAGAAAGGAGCAAGGGGAGCCATCGTCCTATCGGCTGGCTTCCGTGAGATTGGCAGCCAGGGCTGGCAGCGTGAGCACCATCTTGTGGACATCGCTAAAGAGTATGGGATGCGTCTGATCGGTCCCAATTGTCTAGGTATCATCGATACCACCATCCAGCTGAACGCTTCTTTTGCCAGTGGGATGCCCAGACAGGGAACCATCGCATTCATGTCCCAATCGGGAGCTCTTTGTACAGCCATCTTGGATATGGCATTGGCCGATGATGTAGGCTTCTCGCGCTTTGTGAGCCTAGGGAACAGGGCGGATGTCGATGAGAATGCCCTCATCAAGGCCTGGGAGCATGATTCACATACACGCGTCATCATGGTCTACCTGGAAGGGATTGAAGATGGTACCGGCTTCATGGATGTGGCGTCAAAGGTGGGACGGCAGAAGCCGATCATCGCTATCAAAGCCGGCACGACCAGCGCCGGCTCAAGAGCGGTGTCCTCGCACACGGGGACGTTGGCCGGGACCGAGCGAGCATACGAGGCAGCCTTTCGCCAGAGTGGCGTCATTCGCGCCGCATCGGTTCAAGAGCTGTTCGATTACTCCATCGCATTTGCCCGTCAGCCTTTACTGACTGGGACTCGGATCGCAGTTGTGACCAATGCAGGTGGACCTGGGATCATGGCCACGGATGCATGCGAGAAAGCGGGTCTCCAACTCGCTTCCTTGCAACCGAACACGCTGGAGGCGCTGCGGACATCTCTACCCGCGGCCTCGAGTGTTCTGAACCCCGTGGATGTATTGGGCGATGCATCGGCGAATCGATACGAGTTTGTCCTGGAGCAGATACTGGCCGATGCGAACGTTGACGGCGTGATTGTCATCCTGACACCACAGGGGACTACCCAGGTGGAAGCTACGGCTCGTGCGGTGGGAGAGCTTTCCCATCGCTATCCCAAGCCGATCCTTGGGTGCTTCATGGGGCGGTCAAGTGTTGAGCCGGGCATACGGGTGCTGAATCACTTCGGCGTGCCCAACTACCCAGTGCCAGAACGAGCGGTGGCCGCAATGCAGGCCATGCTCCAGCATCACCGCTGGAAAGGACGTCCGCCCAAACAACTCGAGTCCTTTTCCGTTGACCAGCAGCGGGTCGAACGGCTACTCCACCGGGTTCGGTCTGAAGGCAGGGTGCGCATTGGCGATGCTGAAGCACGAGAGATCATGGAGGCGTATGGCGTTGCCACGCCAGAAACCTATCTGGCCAGAACCCCGGACGAGGCGGCGCACTTTGCACAGCAGATTGGCTTCCCAGTGGTGGTCAAGATCGCCTCACCTGACATTTTGCACAAGACCGACGTCGGAGGGGTCCACCTTAGCGTGATGTCGACTGACGATGTGCGCGATGCGTTCGAGATGATGGTCTATCGCGCGGGCCGCTTTGTGCCTGGGGCAGAGATTTGGGGTTGTTTGGTCCAGAAGATGGTGATCGGTGGCAAGGAGGTCATCGTCGGCATGAACCGTGACCCGCACTTTGGCCCGGTCATGCTGTTTGGGTTGGGTGGGATCTATGTTGAGGCGATACGGGATGTCTCATTTCGGATCGCTCCTCTTGACCAGCGGGATGCCTACGAGATGGTGCAAGAGCTCCAGGCACACAACTTGCTGCGAGGCATTCGTGGTGAACCTCGCTCAGATCTGGAAGCCATCAGTGAGGCATTGCTGCGATTTTCCCAACTCGCAATGGATTTTCCCGAGATTGTAGAAATAGACATAAACCCGTTGATCGTTTTTCAGGAGGGCCAGGGACTGACCGGTATTGATATGCGGCTCGTTTTGGAATAGATGCCTAGGAGAAACCTACAGACCGTGCTCTGTAATTCATTTGAGCTTTGGAGGTGACAATGGCTACCTTGTACATCACATCAACGGAGACATTCTCAGGCAAGAGTGCACTGTGTATCAGTTTGGCCAAGCGTCTACGGCGCGACGGCTATCGGATCGGCTACATGAAACCTCTGAGTGCGGGAGCACGCCTGGGGGCTGGTCGCGTGGATGAGGATGCCGAGTTCTTCCGGCACATGTTTGGCCTAACCGATTCACTGGAAAACATGGTACCCATTGTCATTTCTTCTCGCATGGTTGAAGCGTTTCTGCGGGGAGCGGAACAGACGGATTTTGTGGCCACACTCCGATCCGCCTACGAGCAGATCTCCGCGGAGCGAGACGTGGTTGTCTTGGAGGGCGGCTGCAATCTGCGAGAAGGGTCGCTGATCGGCCTGCCCACGACCCGGGTAGCTGAGTTGCTGGAGGCCCGTGAATTGGTCGTGGTCAAATACGCCAATGATCTCCAGATCTTGGATGACGCGCTGGCCGCACGGTCCAGGCTGGACACGTCGCTCGTTGGCGTTGTCTTGAATGCCATTCCTCGCCAGCGGATGCCCTTTGTCCAAGAATTGGTCAAGGCCGCGTTGGAAGAGCGCGGCGTTCCCGTGCTGGCAGTGCTGCCCCAGGAGCGCCTGCTGTTATCGATCAGTGTCGGTGAGCTCGCCGAGTTCCTCAATGGCGAGATTCTGTGCGGTGCAGACAAGGTGGATGAACTCGTTGAACATCTGATGGTGGGGGCGATGAGCGTAGACTCGGCATTGACCTATTTCCGCCGCAAGCCGAACAAGGCCGTCATTACGGGCGGTGACCGGCCTGACATCCAACTGGCTGCGCTGGAGACGAGTACGAAATGCCTAATTCTCACCGGCAACCTTCGACCAAGCCCCATCATCCTGGGACGCGCCGAGGAAGTTGGGGTACCCATGATCCTGGTCCGCCAGGATACTTTGACGGCTGTGGAAGTGATTGAACGGTTCTTCGGCAAGACGCGGTTCCACCAGGAGAAGAAGGTCCAACGGTTTGAGGAGATGCTGCAGGACCGGTTCGATTTTGAGCGGTTGTACGACGCCTTGCAGCTAGATTGACGCGCAGGGCGAGGAGACTGAGGACCAGAAAGGCTTGAAGGCCGACCTGTCAAGCACTGGCCCTCGCTGTACCATATATGGGAGGTGAAACGTGACGTTGATCGAAGAGATTTTGGCTCGAGAGATTCTGGACTCGCGTGGGAATCCCACGGTAGAAGTCGAGGTGCTGCTGGAGTTTGGGGCAGTGGGGCGTGCAGCGGTTCCGTCTGGAGCCTCAACCGGTGTTCATGAGGCGGTGGAGTTGCGCGATGGCGATCCCGAGCGCTATGGGGGCAAGGGCGTCCTCAAAGCGGTGGACAACGTCAACTCGGTCATTGCGGATGAATTGTGGGGCTTTGATGCTCTCGACCAGGTGGCACTGGACCAGGCTCTGATCGAGCTGGATGGCACGCCGAACAAGGGCAAGCTGGGCGCCAATGCGATTCTGGGCGTGAGCCTGGCAACTGCCAAGGCAGCGGCCAGTGCTGTGGGAGTGCCGCTTTACCGCTATATCGGCGGGGTGGCGGCTCACACGCTGCCAGTCCCCATGATGAACATCCTCAATGGCGGCAAACATGCCATGGATGGCCCAGACCTTCAGGAGTTCATGGCCATGCCGGTGGGAGCAGCGTCCTTTGCCGAGGCTCTGCGCTGGGGGGCCGAAACGTATCACGCGCTGAAGAAGGTACTTAAGAGCAAGGGTTATAGCACCGGGGTTGGCGACGAGGGGGGCTTTGCACCCTCGCTCAAGTCCAACGAGGAAGCGGTAGAACTGATCATCGAAGCCATTGGGCAGGCGGGTTATGAGCCGGGCAAGGACCTCTTTGTGGCTCTCGATCCGGCAGCCAGCGAAGTATACGAGGATGGCAAGTACGTGCTCAAGAAGGAGGGCCGTACGCTCAGCGGTGAGGAGATGGTGGACTATTACGAGAACTGGGTGGACAAATATCCAATCATCTCCATCGAGGATGGCTTGGACGAGGATGACTGGGATACGTGGGTGCTGATGCAGAAACGGCTAGGTGACCGGATTCAGATTGTGGGCGACGATCTGTTGGTGACCAATGTCGAACGACTTGCAAAAGGCATCCAGCGCAAGGCAGCAAATAGCATTCTCATCAAGCTGAATCAGATAGGCACGTTGACTGAGACCTTGGCGGCCATTGAGATGGCCAAGCGAGCCGGTTGGACCGCTGTGGTCTCGCACCGCTCAGGGGAGACAGAGGATACGACTATCGCCGATCTAGTGGTGGCAACCAACGCGGGGCAGATCAAGACCGGTGCACCCTGCCGCAGCGACCGGGTGGCCAAGTTCAACCAACTACTTCGCATCGAAGAGGAACTTGGCGACATGGCGACCTATGCCGGCATGGGCGCATTCTACAATATCCATCGCTGATCGCCGCGCTCCGCCAACTACGAGTCCTGCCCAGTGCTCCTCTGTGCAGGGCTCGTTTGTTTTTGCGTCTTGGGAACCAGCCACCAGGTCAGTCCTGCTGCCATGACCAGAGCCGCAGCCGCCAGAATGAACGGCGCGCGAAGGCCAAGTGCTGCGGCAATGCTTGCACCCAACATCGGTCCAATTGCGTTGGCTGTTGAGACGACACTGGTGTCTATGCCGTACACTGCTCCCTGGTGTCCCTCGGGGGCCAAGGTGGCCAGCAGGGCACTGGTTGAGGCCAATACGCCGCTCATGACCACTCCCAAGGCTCCCTGCAGGATGACCAACTGCCACGGGTTTGTCACAAAGAACTGGGGGATGTAGATCACGGCCGCTAACAGGGCACAGACCAAGAGTACGCGGCGGTAGCCAAGCCGGTCGCTCGCTCGGCCTAGGGTTACGGCTCCGATGGCGCTCGTAGCGGCACTGACCCCCGATACCAGCCCGGCGATCGATGCCACGCGGGTGGAGTTTGGGATCAGGCTCTGCACAAAGAGGGGTAGGATGGGGCCCAATGTTCGGACGCCGAGCCGCACAAGAATCCGGACGGAGAACAGGCTACGCAGCCCTTTGCTCTTTACGACCAGCTTGAGACCGTACCAGAATCCATCCTCTGGATCATCCTTCTGGCGTGTAGGTGGGGTAAAGTCCTCTTGCACAAAACGCCATACCGTCAGGCCGGCGACAAACAACAGAAGGCCTGTCACCCAGAAGGCGGCACGGTAGCCCCATGTGTCGGCCACCAGGCCGCCCAGCAGCGGTCCGATCGAAGCTCCGGTCCACACGGCTGTCTGCAAGAGGCCGAGGGCATAGCCTGATCTCTCCCGGGGTGTGCTACTTGCCACAAGGGTGGTTGCCGCTGGGACGGTGCCGGTGAGCATTCCCTGGATGAGGCGCAGGATGGCCAACTGCTGGACGTTTTGCACAAAGCCCATGGCCGCCAATACAAATGCACCTCCAAACATGGCTCTTTGGACCATGAGCTTGCGGCCGTAGCGGTCGGCTACGGAGCCCCATATGGGGGCGAATATGGCCATGGTCACCGCCTGAGCAGCGAACAGCAGGCCCGACCATAGCTCTACTTCGTGTAGATCAGTAATGCCCAGTTCTTGGACATAGTAGGGCAGGAAGGGAAAGACAACAGAAAAGCCGGAGATGGCCACCAATTCGGCCACCCAGATCACATAGAGATTGCGCTTCCAAGCTTCCAAAAGAATCCTCTGTCACCGGAGAGCTGCGGACGGGTCCATGGCTGCCTCGTAACGTGCTCCTTGACAGGCGCAATGGTTGCAGTGTGCCCTGTCCGAGTGCTACGACGCCAGGATTATACCACGATCCAGCACGACGTCCAATTGAATGCAGATGCTTCATCCGATACATGGGCCTGTAGCCCCTGTTGTGTAGGGTGCAGAAGCAATAGGCGATGGCTGGTGGAATTGTTTGCTTCGTCTCTTCCCTGCCCGATGAGGGGGGAAGGTTGGGGCTAGCCATCGTGAACTGGTAGACGATTGACAGCCAAGCGCACCTGCGGTATACTGGGCGCCGAGAGTCCTTACCGGTACCTGTTGCATCTTGAACTGTGGATGGAAAGGTCATGAAGCCCAAGCTCCGTGAGGTCGAAGCCATTCCTATACAACATGAGGGTCAGGAGATGATACTGCTCCGTGATCCGTTGCGTCTGAGCAGTCACTCCATCGCTGTCCCACGACCCCTAGGTCCGTTGCTGGCCCTCATGGATGGCACTCATGATGAGACGGAGCTGGAAGCTACCCTGCGTATGAGAACCGGCGTGCGTCTGGCACCGGGTCTTATGTCCAAATTGCTGGGCGATCTCGATGCGGCGCTGCTGCTGAGCAACGAGCGATCGGCCTCTGCTCGGGCAGAGGCATTGCGCGCCTATCGTGAAGCACCCAGCCGGCCGATGACCACGCTCGATGGCTCCGGCGCCGCTGCTGACCCAGCTCAGGCCTCATCTCAGCTACAACGCTATCTGGCAGCGTTGCCGCCTGCGCCCGCTTCTCCTCCAGGAAAGCGCCCAAGGGCCATGATCAGTCCGCATATCGACTACCAGCGAGGTGGAGAAGTATACGCCAACGTATGGCGCGCAGCGGCGCAAGCCGCAGTCGAGGCGGACTTGGTGGTCATCTTTGGCACAGATCATCAAGGGGGCGATGCCACCCTGACTCTCACCCGCCAGTCCTACGCCACGCCGTTTGGCATTCTCCCCACCGACCAGCAGGTTGTCGATCAGGTCTGTGAGGCTCTCGGCGAGGATGCTGCGTTTGCGGAGGAGTTGAGCCACCGGGGCGAGCACTCGATTGAATTGGCAGCGATCTGGCTCCACTTCATACGTGGCGGGGAACCGGTGCCGCTGCTGCCGGTTCTCTGTGGGCATTTCGGCTCGTTCATATCGGGGCAGGGACATCCTTCTGCCCACGAGCCCTTCTCACGTGCGTTGGAGGTGTTGCAGAGGGTGATCGCTTCCCGCCGGACAATGATCGTCGCGGCTGCGGACCTGGCCCACGTTGGACCAGCTTTTGGCGATCCATATCCGGTGGATCTCGTTGGCAAAGCCCAACTGCGCAAGGCGGACGAGCGTCTGCTGCAAAGGGTATATGATGGTAGTGCGACGGGCTTTTTCGAGGAACTCAAGAACGAAGGAGATCGGCGGCATATATGCGGTTTACCACCGATCTACTTGACTCTACGCCTCCTGGGGGAGTCTTCAGGCGAACCGGCAGGCTATGCGGTCTGTCCGGCTGATGCGCAGGGCACTTCCTTTGTGACGGTTGCCGGTGCACTCCTGTATTGAACCGCTTCTCTGCAATAGGGAGTTAGCCGGTTGCTGCGGCCAGCATATCCAACAGCTTCTGGCGCTTCTCACCGTACTGGTCCTCGCTGAAAAGGGGGGTGCAATCCTTCGGATCTGCTTCGCCTACCGTGATTTTGCTGGCGAATGCAAAGCAAGAAGGCTCACCGCAGATTTTGCAGTTGGTCTGCGGGAGGAGCTGGTAGACCTCCATGGCCACCAGCCGCTTGCGAGGTGTATGAACGGGTGTGATCTGTTCTCGGTCCATCCAAATCCTATTGATCTCGGCTACGATCTTTTCCATTTCGATCGTAGCGCTGTCACGATCGGG
>JASFOV010000106.1:0-10624 GCA_050116355.1 Anaerolineae bacterium | reverse complement strand
GGCGGCGTGCCCTGGTCCTGCCCATCCTGAACTGTGGCGTGAGCCTACAGTTGGATGACGAGGGGCGATCGATCAAGTGGGCGCGTCTCGGCCTAGGGCCGGTGGCGCCGGTTCCTTTCCGTGCCAAGCAGACTGAGGCCTTTCTGACTGGCAAGCCGGCCAGTGACGAGACCTATCGTGAGGCGGCCGAGATCGCTGCGACCGAGGCCCACCCTCGCAGCAGTTTGCTGCGAGCATCCAGAGAGTACCGAGTTGAGGTCATCAAAGTGTTGGTCCGCCAGGCGCTGGAACGAGCAGTGGAACAGGCGCGGTCCGGTCTGGCGTAGAACCAGTAGGAGCGGGGGCAAAGGCGCCGGCACCCAGCCCTTCTCCCGGGTACGCCTGGGCGGATCCCACACTGAGTAGTCTGCATTGACTCTACACCCACAATAGGAGACGATAGACGTATGGAACCCAAGATCTATCCACTGACCATGACCGTGAACGGACGGCAGGTGACAGTTGACATCGAGGCTGACGAGCTGTTGGTCGATGTCCTGCGCGATCGCTTGGGCTTGATCGGGACCAAGATTGGCTGCAATGAGGGCGAATGTGGGGCTTGCACCGTGATCATGGATGGCGAGCCGGTGCTTTCGTGCTTGGTTCCGGCTTTGCGCGCCGAGGGCCGGGACCTCCTCACGATCGAGGGGCTCAGTGACGGCGAGGTGTTGCATCCGCTGCAGCAGGCCTTCGTCGAGCACGGCGCCGTGCAGTGTGGCTATTGTATTCCCGGATTTATCATGTCGGCCAAAGCGCTCTTGGATGTGAACCCCCATCCCAATCGTGACGAGATCAAAGAAGCCATTGCCGGGAATCTGTGTCGCTGTACGGGCTATGTCAAGATTATTGAGGCTATCGAGGCGGTGGCACAAGCAGGCGAGTGAGGGACGGCGGGCGGCCAGACCCGGCGCCCAACGGGACCCGAGCCAGGGGTGGCACACCAACCGTGCTGCCCCTTTTCTGTCTCCGATCGCTGCTTTCCAGGCATGGTAGGCTGTGGGGCGGTCGGATCGGACTCTACCTGCTGGACGATCGAGGGCTGCTAGAATCGTTGTGATGAAGGAGGGACACCATGGCAGTGTACGACCCTTTGGCTTCGGTACAGGCGGCTGGGCCGCCGGGTAGCATTTCGTTCATATACGGGCTGCCGGATCCAGCGACCTTCCCCGTGGATGAGCTGCGCCGGGCCGCCGACCGTGTGCTGCAGGACCGTCCCGAGTTGGCGCTCCAGTATGGACCGGAACAGGGCTATGGTCCCTTGATCGACTATGTGCGCGATAAATTGGCGCGTGAAGAGGGATTAGCGCTGGAGCGCCCACAAATCATGCTCACCGGTGGCTCGGCCCAGGCGCTGGATCATCTTTGTACCCTCTTTACCCGGCCTGGCGACGTGATACTGGTCGAGGCACCCTCCTACAGCGAAACCCTCCAGCTCTTCCGTGACCATGGCCTGTCCCTCCTCCAGATCCCCATCGACGCTGGCGGACTGCAGGTGGAGGAGCTGGCTACTCGCCTGGAGAACCTGGCCCGGCGCGGTGAACGGGCCCGGCTGATCTATACCATTCCCAACTTTCAGAACCCCAGCGGCGTGACACTGGCCGCCGAACGGCGGCCCGCGATCTTGGAGTTGGCCCAGCGCTTTGATCTGCTTGTGATCGAGGACGACGTGTACCGGGACCTATTCTATGGGGACCCAGCGCCGGCTTCCATGTATGCCCTCGACTCAGGGCAGCGGGCCTTGCGCATCGGTAGCTTTTCCAAGATCTTGGCACCGGGCGTGCGGCTGGGTTGGCTGATGGGGCCTCCAGCTTTGATCCAGCGCTTGATCGAGAGCGGCTACCGCTGCATGGGAGGTGGGGCCAATCCCCTGATGGCCAATGTCCTGGCCGAGTATTGCACGGCGGGGTTGCTCGATGCGCACATCGCGCGTCTGCGCGACGTGTATCGCCAGCGCCGGGATGCGGCGCTGGCAGCCTTGGAAGCCCATATGCCGGACGGCGTGGAGTGGACCCAACCGGCGGGCGGCGTCTTTGTCTGGATCACGTTGCCCAAGCCGTTGCAGGCGGCGGAGGTGGTCGAACGCGCTCATGGGGAGGGCTTGATGATCCCGGCTGGTGATCCCTTCTTCGCCGAGACGCCCACCGGCCAGTACCTGCGCTTGGCCTTCAGCTATGTGACGTCAGAAAAGATCGACAAGGGAGTCCGGTTGCTGGCCCAGGTGGTGACGGAGGCTCTCCAGGAGGCCCTGTGAAGCGCTACGGCTGGCTCACGGTCGTAACTGTCTTGTTGGCCGCGGTGATGGCCACTGCCGTGCCGGTCCCTGTTCACGGCGGGCGTGATCGACTGGTCGTCGGCGTACATACCCTCCGCGCCAGCGACGACGTGCTTCAACTCGCTGCCGGCGGGGACTTTGGCTGGCTGGTGCAGCTCCTGGAGTGGCGGGAGGTGGAGCCTGTGGCGGGGGAGCACTTCTGGGCCTATGCCGATTGGTTGGTGCGGGCGACCGAATTCTATGGGCTGGAGCTGGTCCTGCGCCTCGATCATGCACCATCTTGGGCATCGACCCCGGACCAGGCCGCACCTGTGGACGTGTTCGCTTATGCCCAGTTTGTGGGCCTCGTAGCCGAGCGCTACCGGGGGCGTGTCAAGGCCTATATCCTCTGGAACGAGCCCAATTTAGCCGTTGAGTGGGGTGGTCGGTCGCCAGACGCAGCGGGCTATGTGCAGTTGCTCTGTGCCGCCCGGGCGGCAATCCAGGCTGCAGATCCAGAGGCGCTGGTCGTCAGCGCCGGCCTGGCACCCACCAACCACGTCGATGGGACAGCCGTCGATGATCGGTTGTATCTGCGGTCCATGTATGGGGCTGGCGCTTCTGCATGCTTTGATGTGCTGGGCGCTCATCCTTATGGATTCGCCCACGCGCCGGGCGATCCACCCCAGGCCCATGATGGCCTGAACGTCTCTCGCCTTGCAGACCTGCGGGCGATCATGGTCGAACACGGTGACACCGCCAAGCCGGTCTGGGCTACCGAAGTGGGGTGGACAACCGACCCGGCAGGAGCGGCATCGCAGTGGCTGCGTGTGAGCCCCCAGCAGCAGGCGGCGTACCTGGTCCAGATGATCGACCGGGCCCTTGACGAATGGCCCTGGCTCGAGCGGATCGCCGTCTGGAACCTGGGTACTGGTTTTGCACCAGACGATGAGAAGCGCGGCTACAGTCTGTTGAACGATGATGGGACAGCCAAGCCTGCTCTTGATGCGCTGGTCACTCGGATCCAAGCCCTAGAGGACGACGGCAAAGAGGAGGTCGAGGCGGGAGCAAAGCGCGTGCCGGTGGTTGAGGTCTTGGCGCCGGATGTGGTTGTCCGCCTGAGCGATGTCGACACCGCATATCCCCATTGGGCGCGCCCACATTGTGGTCTGGCGCCTTGCCGCCTGTGGCAAGGCCAATTCTATATCGGCGACCCGGGCGCAGATCCGTGGCTGCTCCGGATGGAGACCATGCAGGTTGAGGAGCCAGGCAACCTCGTATTTGTTAACGGGCAGCCTCTGAACCCGCCGGCTATCCCCCGGCGCGGTCGCCCCGATTATGCCTCCGTGTGGACAGCGCTCGAGATGCCTGTGCCGGCCCAGTTCCTACGATCCGGCGTCAATGTCATCGAGATTCATGCCGCCCCCCGTCTGCCCGTCTACCAGGACGAGCGGGCCGAGTTCGAAAGCCTGCAACTGCGTCATGTGCGCCTTATTGCTGGCTTCTAAAGATCCCTCGATCGGTCCCCAGCGTAAGCGCACCGTCTGCGTCGCACAGGATGGCATAGACGCTCGATCCGTCCAGGCCCCACAACTGCCACGATGTCCCACTATCGTCGGAGCGGAAGATGCCTTGATGTTCCGTTCCGGCGTACAATAGACTCGCATCGCCTGGGCACTGTGCCAGCGCTGTCACCGTCGCTTCCAGGCTGTCATGTCCGGCTGACAGCCACGTCTGCCCGTAGGTCTCGCTGCGATACACCCCTGTTGTTGTTCCGGCATAGAGCATGGCCGGGCTGTGGGGGACCAAGGCCAGTGCAAACGTCGTCAAGGGCCGCCCGGCCAGCCGTGTGGCCTGCCAACTGTCTCCGCCGTCTGTACTGCGCCATATGGTCTCGACCGCACCGGCGTACAGACGATTGGGATCATTGGCATCCACGGCCAAGGCGTGTACCGACAGGGTCTCAAGGCCACGGTGGATAGGCGCCCAACTCTGGCCGCCGTCGTTGCTGCGCAGGATGTTGTGCCCCCAGCTGCCGGCATAGATCCGCTTTTCGTCGTGGGGATCGATGGCCAGTGCAAACACAGCGATGGGGCCCAGATCCACAGTGGCCCATGTCCAGCTCTCTCCCCCATCGCGGCTGACATACACCCCGCTTCGCGTCCCGGCATACAAGGAACCGTCGGCAGGACCCAAGGCCAAGGCTTGGACGAATAGCCGGCCCATGTCGCTGCTCATCAGGTGCCATTGTCCTCCGCCGTCGTCACTGCGGTAGATACCGTCCAACGTCCCCGCGAAGAGACGCTGGGGCTCTTCCGCATCCCGCGCCAGGGCGTTGACGACAGGCTCTCCGACTGTTGCGCTGGTCAGGGACCAATGGTCGCCTCCATCGACAGTCGCGTACAGGCCGTTGCTTAGGGTGCCCAGCAGTGCCCGGCCGGGATCAGACGGATCGGTTGCCAGGCAGGTGATGTCAGCGTGGTGCAATTCGGATCCCAATTTTTGCCAGGTCTGGCCCGCATCCCTGCTCACAGCCACGCCCTGGCCTTTGCTGCCCAGATACAACAGGCTACGAGGACCGGCGCCCGCGGCGAAGGACAAGCCCTCGAAGGATGGTGGTCCGGCTTCTGTCCAGCTCCGACCCAGATCTGTGCTGGCGTGGAGGTTGCCGCCGGCCAGGGCATAGAGCCGGCCGTCGCCTACCATGGCCAGATCGGATATGTGGGCCGAGTCCAGTCCTTCGCCCAGTCTCTGCCACGATTGACCCCCGTCGCCGCTGAGCCACAGGCCATGACCTCCCGTGCCAGCAAACACCCGGCCGCTGTCCACTGCAAGCAGGCTCAAGACGCTACTCCCCTCGACGGGTGGTAGGCCAGCGTCCCACGTTTGGCCTCCGTTCTCGCTGCGCCACACACCGCCATCGTGCCCGGCTGCGTACAGCCGGCGCCCTTCCCGATCGTAGGCCAGGGCATAGATCGGCGTCTGGGGCAGGCCTGTCATTCGTTGCCAGCTTTGGCCACCGTCGGTTGTGCGGTAGCCACCCGCCGCCGTGCCGATCCAGACCGTATGGGGCTCAGAGGGATGTACCGCCAATGTGAGGGGGGCGTGAGATCCAAGACCCTCGCTGGCGGACTGCCAGGAGGCGCCGCTGTTGGGGGAGCAGTACAGACCGTCTGGTTCGTAGGTCGCCAGATAGACCAGATGTGGATCGGAGGGGGCGAAGGCTACATCAACCACTCCGATTTGGGCAGGGATCCCGTGGTTGATCGCCCGCCACCGGCTGGCCGCATTGGCTGGGGTTGCAGGGACAGTTGTAGGGGTAGGCGGTGGCGGTGTGGCTTGAATGGGGCTAGCGGTGGCTGATGGGGAGATTGGTGTCTCCTGGGCTTGTTCCCACGGTGGGCTACAGCTGGTCGTGCATAGCAGTAGCAGGCATAGACCCAAGACGATCCGAGCGTACTGGTGCGGTCGCAACGCTCAAAGCCCTATCGTGATCTCAGTCCACGCGTTGCCAGTCCTGCATGATCCAGCAAGCTTCGGCCGGATCGATCTGGACGGCTGCCTGGGGGCTGATCGGTGTACCGCTGGCATCCAGTACCTCAAGAAACCAGGTGGCCTCTGCCTGAATGATGGCAAAATCGTACTCGCCGCCGACCTTGGTGAGGACGACGGGGTATTGGTACCAATCGTTGTAACAGATCAGGCGCACGCCGGCCAGCGGATTGCCATAGGCGTCTGTAACCCGGCCGGCGATATAGATGGGCGCCCTGGGGCAGCCGGGGCACCCTTTGCCCGGATCGGGATAGGCTGGGCCGGCGGGCAGAAAGCGGTAGATGCTCGGTGTTGGGGAGGGCAAAGCCGTGGGCGGGACAGGGGTGGGCGGTGGTGGGCTCACAGCCGGTGGGGCGCTGGGCGTCCAAGAGGGGATGGGTGGTGCAGCCGTCGGTGTCCTGGTTGAGGTCGCGGTTGCTGTCGGAGGGATGGCCGTGGCGGTGAAGGTTGGTCGCGCCGGTGTATGACTGGGCAAAGGAGTCTGTGTAACCGTCGGTGTCGCTGTAGCTAGGGGCGTGGCGGTTGGCTTTGGCGGCTCCGTGGCTGTAGCTGTGTCCACGGCCGCCAGCGCGGTGGGCTGCTGTGGGCTGGCAGTCGCAGAGGGCGTGGTGGAAGACCCGGCCAGTGGCGTGCTGCAGCCACTGGCCAGT
The DNA here is from genome assembly GCA_050116355.1 of Anaerolineae bacterium. Taxonomy (GTDB): domain Bacteria; phylum Chloroflexota; class Anaerolineae; order JAAYZQ01; family JAAYZQ01; genus JASFOV01. Next base: position 4,132 of record JASFOV010000106.1, on the reverse strand, counting down.
AGAGTGACCAGAGCCAGCAAAAGGGCGGCCCGTGCCATTCCGCACTCTCCCACGATCTGTTTCTCCCTGAGATCAGGGAGACTAGGTCCCTCCCCGATGACGATGACGGCGCCTTCGTCCTCCACCACCACCCTTGGCGCGGGGCTGGCTGCCATTTGCGGCTTGACCGGCAGTGCTGTTGGCCCGTTGCGCTGCAGCCTTGTCATCGAGGCGATACAAGAGATACTCGGCCAGCCGCGGTACCAATTCCCTTCCGGCCCAGACTAGTGCTGCACCCATGACCGGCAGCACCTTGGCTCGCAGTGGTTCTGGTGCGCTTTGCACGTTGACGCGCACTGTCTCCCGTTCTGGGCTGGGGGTCATCGCGCGCATAGGTGTGGCTGGCGCTACCTCTGGCTGTGTGATCAGGCGGATCGCTCCAGCAGGGCAGGCGGTGATACAGAGTTCGCACTCACGGCATAGCGCTGCATCGGCTGTCGCTTTGTCGTCCACCAGGTAGATGGCGCCCTCAGGACAGACCTCGACGCACGCGCCGCAGCCAGTACATAGCTCGGTGTCGATTGTGATCACCGGATTCACCTCCCTTCCGCTGCTGTTGGCTCCTACTTCCCTTCTTCCTCCAGTATTGCATTCAACTCATCGGCGGCTACATAGCCTACGACCTCGATCTCCTGCCCTGCGACGCCTGGCACCTCGGCTACCGCTTGGCGGATATTCAGGGCCAGTGTGACGGCGATGGGACACAGGGGCGAGGATGGTCTGAACTTGTAGCGCACCCGTCCGGTCTTAACATCAATCCGAAGATCCTCGATCAGCCGCATGCGGACTACATCAACGCCCGTCTCAGGATCGATCACGCTGGTCAGACGGTCGATCACCTGCTGTTTGAGTTCGCTCGAGCTGCTATCCATCGCTACACCTCCAACCGCGCTTGGATCCGGGCCCAGACTGCGCCTAGCGCGGCCGCGACTGCCCCATCCGGCTGGTAGCTGGTGACCGGTTGACCTTGCACCATGGCCTCGGTGACGACGGTGTCGTAGGGCACGCGCCCCACGACTTCGATCCCTTGCCCGGCACAATAGCCCTCGATCGTTGCGGTATGTGTTGCGCTGACGTCGGCCTTGTTGATACAGACCAGGGCCGGCACCCCAAAATGGTTCACGGTGCCCAGCGCTCGCTCCAAGTCGTGGATACCCGATAGGGTGGGCTCGACCACCAATAGTGCCAGGTCCGCGCCGGCGCTGGCCGAGATGACCGGGCAGCCAATGCCCGGTGGCCCATCGACGATCAGGAGCTGGCGGTGTTCATCGAGCGCCTTGAGTCGCCCCTGCTGTTTTACCATGGTCACCAGCTTGCCTGAATTCTCCTGCCCGGCAAAGAGATGAGCATGGTAGAGTGGGCCGAATCGTGTATCCGAGTGGAACCAAAGCCCCGCCCGCTGTTCTTCACTGTGGATAGCCGAATCGGGGCATTGGTACACGCACGATGCGCAGCCCTCGCAGGCCAGGGGATCAACGCGATAGGTATCGTCGCCCGGGATCACGGCATCGAAGCGGCATACTTCGTAGCAGCGGCCGCACAGTGTGCAGCGTTCGGGATCGATAATCGCCACTTGGCCGCCCATGAAAACCTGCTCCTCCAGTTTCTCTGGTTTGAGGACCAGTTCCAAGTTGGCGGCGTCTACATCGGCATCGGCCAACACGATCTGTATCTCCGCCGCGGCTAGATGGGCCAATGCAGCTGCTACGGATGTCTTGCCCGTGCCGCCCTTGCCGCTGAGGATGACGAGTTGTTTCATCGTGACCCCCTCGTGGCGGCTACCTCGCGCGCGATCCGGTCTCCCAATTCCTGAAAGCGGGGTCGGTACTCGGGCAGAGCGTCGATCAGTGCCTGGCCATCCGAGATCGCTTGCGCGATACGCCGGTCTAGCGGGATGCGCATCAGGATGGGAATCTTTTCCGCGGCGCAGAACTCGTCCACGCCCTGATCGCCGATGCCGTCCCGGTTGACAACGACGCCTACCGGCAGGCCCAGCTCATCGCGGGCGATCTCCACTGCGAAGCGCAAGTCGTGGAGCCCAAACGGGGTCGGCTCGGTGACGAGCAGGACAAAATCTGCGTCGCGCATGGTTTCCACTACGGGACAGGATGCGCCGGGCTGCGCGTCCAAGATCGCCACTCGCGAGCCGGCGTCTGTCAAGTTACGCTGTTTCAGCTGGCGGATGATTGGCACCGACATCGCCTGTCCAACGTCCAGCGTGCCCTGCCCAAAGTCGATGGCCCCGGCCTGGCCTGACTCCAATGTACCCATAGGATACAAGACCTCCGAGATAGCATCCTCTGGACAGTTCAGTGTGCAACTGCCACAACCATGGCACAGCTCGGGAAAGATCAAGACCTTCTCGCCGACTACCGCGATGGCGTGCCACACACAGACCTCGGCGCAGCGCCCGCAGAAGGTGCACGCCTGAAAGTCCACTTCCGGGATGAGGATCCCGACCTCTTCGTTGCTGCCCAGATTTGGTTTCAGAAACAATGCGGCATTGGGTTCCTCTACATCGCAGTCCAAGAAGAGAGGGCCGGCCCTGTCCGACGTTGCTTCCCTCGCCGGATCATCGTCGACCAGTGACAAGGCCAGGCTAGTCGCGACGGTGGTTTTGCCCGTTCCCCCTTTGCCGCTTGCTACGGCTATGATCATGCTACGACTCCCGTGTCATATTGGTCCCGCACTTGGGACACTTGATCTGGTAGCACGGCTTGCCTATTTGGTGGGTCCGTTTGTGCCCGCAGGCCGGACAGACGCAATTGCCGCCTGGACCTGCAGCTTTCGAGCCTCCCATTCGACCGGGGCCCCCGCCCCGGCCTCGACCGCCGCCCTGCCCTCTGCCACCGCCTCCTCCACGACCCATATTCCACCTCCTATGATCTCTTACGATTCAAAGGCCCAAGATCCATCCGGCCACCGCCTGTCCCTGGTAGCACACAGCGCCTTGCCTCAAGCCCGCTGCTCCTTGCCTGCCTTCCAGGCCGGCGCAAGGGCTCTGTCCGGCCTTGAGGCGGCCTGGGCCAGTGGCTACCATGCGAGCCAGCAACCGGACTAGTCCGCTTGGTTCAGCTTGGCCTCGATTTCGCTCAGTTGCTGGCGGAGCATTTCTGCCTCTTCCCGCAGACGCCCCAGTTCGTCCTTTTCGTATTCGCCATCGGGCGGGATGTCACCGTGCCCATGTTCTTCGCTCTCTTTGCACGGGGCAGCGCCTTTGAGCTGTCCACCCAGGTAGCGTTCCACTGACTGGCGTACGGTGCCGTAGGCTCCTGTGACCCCTTCGATGCCGAACTGTTGGAAGAACATAATGGCCCGGCCACCCATACCCCCGGTCAGCATTACATCGGCGCCCAAGCTGTTGATAAAGGCCGGCACTTGGCCCGGCTGGTGGTGTCCAAAGTACGGGTTGTCCACTTCCTGAATTTCCCTGACGTCATGGTCTTCAAGGTCGACGAGCACAAAATGCGGACAGCGGCCAAAGTGGGGGCTGATGACGCTGTCCAGGCCGTTCTTGTTTTCAGCCGAAAGTGCGATGCGCATAACTTATCCCTCCTGTTCCAGTTTTTCGATTCTGTTCATCGTCTCTGCCAGTTGCTGCCGCAAGCTCTTGAGCGTCTCGCGCAACTCCGCCAGTTCTGCCTCTCGGCCGGGGTTCTTGGTCTCCGGCGGTCGAGATGGCGCTCTCCGGGAGCCACGGCCCAGCCCAGCATGGGCCGACACACTGGCGCCGCGCATCTGCTGCAGGTCTCCGGCCTTGTAGGCCTGCACCGCTTGCCCTATGGTCCCCGTCTGGGTCAAGTAGCCCGGCACTCCTGCCGCCTGCAGTACGTCAAACGCGTTCGGTCCTAGATTGCCGGTAATCACTGCCTGGGCTCCCTGGCCCACGACAAACTGCGCTGCTTGTATGCCTGCGCCTCCACTTTCGTTCATGGCTGGATTATCCATGGCCTTGAACTCGAGCGTCTCGGTGTCGACAAACATCAGAGTTGGACAGCGGCCAAATACTGGGCTCGTAGGGGAGTCCAGGGTTGGGCCCTGTGCGGAAACTACGACTTTCATTTGCCAATTCTCCTATCTGTGCGTATAATCT
>JASFOV010000105.1:0-10676 GCA_050116355.1 Anaerolineae bacterium | reverse complement strand
GAAGTAGGGCACCTCCACAAACGCGCCGCGGCTCTTGCTCAACTTTGCCCCTTTGAAGTTGAGGTATTCGTTTGCAGGCACGTCGTAGGGCAGGTTCAAGTCCGTCTCACAGCCGTCGCAGTAGAGTTGACCCACGGCCAGCAACTCGGCTGGCCAGATAACGGTGTGGAAGGGGATGTTGTCCTTGCCGATAAAATAGTAGGTCAACGCCTCGGGATCGTACCACCACTCATGCCAGGCCTCGGGTGTGCCCCGGTTGTGGGCCCACTCCACACTGGCCGAGAAGTAGCCGATGACCGCCTCGAACCAGACGTACAGGCATTTGCCCTCGTAGCCCGCCAACGGCAGGGGAATGCCCCAGTCGATGTCGCGCGTAATCGGGCGGCCCCGCAGATCGCGGACATAGTTGCGGGCAAAGTTGAGCACATTCGGCCGCCAGTGCTTCTTGCCACTGCTCAAGTAAGCATCCAGCTCCTCGCTGAGCTTGGGCAGATCCAGGAAGTAGTGCTCCGTCTCGCGCACCTCGAGATCAGTGTCGCCGCTGGCTTTGCTGCGCGGGTTGATCAGCTCCGTCGGCTCCAGCAGCTTGCCACAATTGTCGCACTGGTCGCCTCGCGCGTCGGGCGAGCCACAGTGGGGACATTCCCCCTCCACATACCGGTCCGGGAGGAAGCGACCCTCTTGGGGGCTGTAGAGCTGCTGCTGTGTCTCTTTGTAGAGATAGCCATGCTCCAGGATCTTGAGAAAGATGTCCTGAGAGACACGGTAGTGATTCTCCGTATCCGTATGCGTAAACAGATCGAACGTCAGGCCAATCTGCTGGTAGGTCTCCAGAAAGGTTTGATGATAGCGCTCAAAGATCTCCTTCGGCGCCACCCCCTCCTCATTGGCACGCACGGTGATGGGTGTGCCATGGGCGTCGGACCCGGACACCATAAGCACATCGTTGCCCACCAGGCGATGGTAGCGGGCAAAGATGTCGGGTGGCAGATAAGCGCCGGCCAAATGTCCGAGATGCTGGTATCCATTTGCGTAGGGCCACGCTACGCCGATCAATATCTTGCGGGCCATGGGTAACCTCCTTACTCAAGAAGAACGAGCGAGGGAGTCCCCTCGCTCGTTTTAGACGATGTGAATTGAGACTGCACAGAGGTCTGCGCAGGAAAAGACAGCAAGGGACTCAATCTGGATGGTACATGCGCATGCGGGGGCAAGCCCCCATGAGCCCCTTGGCCGCTGAGAACTGGCGGTTGCAGCGATAGCCGATATGCAGTTGCCAGAATACTTTTCGATCGAACATCACCCTCCTCAGCGATGCACATTCTACCACAGCTTGGGAAAAAAAGCAAATGCCGAGAAAATAATCCGGAGCACCCCAAGAAAATCACCAGGCCCCAGCCCGCACGTCGTCTCGCGGGAACAGGGTGCCTACAACTTGTCAAACCACATCAGGAGGCCCATGCCCACAAACAGAACCGCAGCGATCTTGCGCAGGATCGCTTCGGGGATAAAACGCGTCAGGAGCTCGCCGCCCAGCACGCCAAGAGCGGTTACGGCCACGAGCGCCGCCGCCGCACCGACAAAGATCCAAAGTGGCGCTTTGTGCTTGGCCGTCATACTAATGACCGCCAGCTGGGTCTTGTCCCCCAGTTCGGCGACAAACAACAGAGCGAACGTGCTGAGCAAGATTTTGATTCCTTCGGGCATCGGGTTCTCCTGAATGTGAACTCTTCTGTCCGCCACCGGCCGTCACCGGCAACAGGGGCTAGCGTACCCACCAGCGGTACTGGTAGCGAGCCGGATAGATGGTATCCAGCTTCTCGCCGGAAAAGGGCTCGCCGTGGCCGACGTAGACCATGCGCGGGCCCAACGCCTGCAGGCGGTCGCGGCTTTGTTGCCAGGCTCCCTCATCGGCAAGGTACATGGGTTGGCTCGGCACGGTATAATTGACGAATAGATCCCCAACTAAGGCGTCCCCGTCCGCCGTGACGACGCCCAACGAACCGGGCGAGTGACCGGGCAGCAACACCGTGTGGGCTCCCACGCCGTACGGCGCCAGGCTGGCGCCATCTTCCAGCAGCAGGTCCACTTCCAAGGGCGCAAAATGGGCCAAGGGCGCCAACAACAAGTACAGCCAACGCACGACACTGCCGCGCAGGGTCTGCGCGGGGGGCAGGGCGTTGCGGCGGTCCTGGCTGAACTCAGGCTCGCCTGGATAGGCAGCCACCGGCGCGCCGCCCCACGCCTTGACCTGGGGAACGGCGCCGTAATGGTCCCAGTGACCGTGGGTGACCAGGATCAGGTGTACGTCGCCGGGTTGCACGCCCAGCGCCTGAGCGCCGGCGATGACCTCTGTCGCGCCGCCGGCAGGGCCGGGATCGACGAGAACGGTCCCCTCCTCGCCGGTCAACAAATAGCAATTCGTCCCACGAACTGAAAGTCTATGAATGCGCATGATCCTCTCGCAGCAGGAACCTCGCGATTGTACCACAATCTCGCAGCCGATCAAGCCAGCGGATGGACAATGACAGAGTGAGCAGCTGAATGCGCGACAATCAGACTGCGTCCGCCCGTTCTATGAGCGCCGCTCGCAGCGATGCCGCCTGCGCCGCCAGCGCTTGGCGGTCCGTCCCGGCTAGACGCGACTCGGCCCCGGCCAGGGACTGTGCGCCAGCCGCGCGCTGGCCACGACGCAGGTGGAGGTCGGCCAGCCACAGGTCGATCTGGATGTGGAGATGTTGGGCGGTGACGCCGTCCAGCATATCACGGGCTCGCTGTAGATGCGCCAACGCTTTCTCTAGATCCCCGCGATCCCGCTCCACCAAGCCAAGATTGGCGCGGATGTTGGCCGCTTGCACCAGATTCTGATGTTTTTCCGCCTCGTTCAGAGCGCGCTCGAACCACAAGCCGGCCTCATCGAGCAAGCCCTGTGCTAGTGCGATCTCCCCCCGCGTCGAGTAGAGGTACTGGCGCGGCACAAAGAGAGAAAACTCGTCGGCAAGCGCCAGGCCAGCCTCGATATGCTGGACAGCCATCTCGAGGTCACCGGCCAGGTGAGCATGATAGGCCAGATTGTTGTGGCCCAAGACCTCCAAGAAGCGGTCGCCCGCATCCGAAGCTAGGGAGATCACTTCCTCGAAGGCGCGAATTGCACCCTCCAGATCGCCGCGCTGAGCGAGCAGATTGCCCAGCTCAAAGCGAGCCCGCGCGGCCATACCGGGCAGTTCGTGGTCTGCGGCCAGGCGGGCGGCTTGATTCAAATGCCGTTCCGCCTCATCCAACGAACAGCCAGTCTGTGAGCCCCCCGCACCCAGCAGGTAGTAGGCATTGGCCCGATCTTCCGGCGGCGAGGAAACGTCCAAGGCGTCCAGGCTCCGTGCGGCCCATTCGATTGTCTGTTCTCCCTGTCCCGAGGGCAGGTAGCTGTCAGCCAGCGCCAAACAGGCCCTGGCGGCCCCCAACCCATCATCGCCGACTTCAAACTCGGCCAGTGCATGGCGCAACACTTCCCGTGCTTCGGGGAGCTCCCCCATCGCGGCCAGATCGCGGCCCAGGGCCAAGAGGCGACCGGGCGCTGGCTCCAATTCCAGCGCACGCCGGCGCCAGTCGACGGCCTCAGCCATCGCCGCCAGGTTCTGGGCCTGCTCCGCGGCGCGATCGGCATAGTGCGCTGCCTGGTCGGGGTGGCCCGCGCCGGTATAGTGGCGGACCAACTGCCCACTGCTGCCATAGTGACTCTCTAGCGCCGCGGCCGCCCGGCGATGCAAGAACCTGCGCCGCACCCCGGCCAGGTCCTCCCGGACAACAGCAGCCACCAAGGGATGGACAAACTCAAACTGCTCCCCGCGCTCGGTCAAGATGGCCTCGGCCAAGAGCAGGTCCAGGGCATCGAGTGTCTCCTCCTCACCCCGGCCGCTCGTCTGGCGCAGGACAGAGAAGCCAAAGGCCTCCTCCAGAATGGCGGCTCCTTGCAGTACCTGCCGGGCAGCACTTGGCAGACGGCTGAGGCGAGCGCGGATCAGACTAGACAGGACCGGCGGCGTATCACCCGCTGGCGCCTGGGCCAGCTCCAGCAGAAAATAAGGATTGCCCGCACTGGCGGTCTGGGCCTGCTCGGCTTGGGCGACATCGTGTCCCAGCATCTGGAGCAGTGCAACCGCCTCCTCGAACGTCAGGCGGCGCAGCGGCACCTGTCGCGCCACCCCTTCGCGCTTCCAAGCAGCCGCCAGTGATGGAAGAGGAGCCGGTGCTTCGTGGGGACGGTAGGCCAGGAACAACAGCAGGGGCTCATCGCGCATCCGGTCGACCAGGTAGACCAGCCAGTCGAGGGTCGCCTGGTCCGCCCAGTGGACATCATCGATAAAGAGCACCACGGACCGGTCACCGAGCGCCCGCAGGACCTGGACAAAGGCCTCGAACAACCGGTGGCGCTCCTCCGCGGGCGGCAGAACCGGCGGTGCGGGGAGATTGGGCCGGAGCGAGCGGATGCCGGGCATCAGACGAGCCAGCTCGACCAACCACGGCTCGGGCAGCGATGAGGCTGGATCGACCAGCGATTCCAAGCAGGTCCGCTCGCCAAGGAGGCTGGTGAGCGGTGCATAGGGCAGGGACTTGCTTATATCGAGACACTTGCTTTCCAGAACCCTTGACTCGGATGGTAGACGGCCCGACCACTCCTGCCACAGCCTGGTCTTGCCGATGCCCAACTCACCGGTGAGCAGGACCACGCGACACACACCACCGGCAGCCAGTTGCCACTCCTGGTCGAGGGTTTCCAGATCGCCCTCCCGCCCGACAAAGGGCCGGGACCTAGCCGCGGCCGGCGCCCGGGAACGGGGCGCCGGTTGAGGTTGCCGCGCTCCCTGCGCCGGCAGATCACCGGCCAGGATGGCTGTCCGTAGCGCCTCTGTTTCGGGCAGCGGCTCGACGCCCAACTCGCGGGCCAGAACCTCACGCAGATGCTGGTACTGGCGCTCCGCCTCGGCCCGCTCCCCCAGTCGGGCATGGGCTTCCATCCTGGCCTTGTACATCGGCTCCTGAAGGTTGTCGGCGGTCAGGGCTTGGCGCGCCGCCGAGATGACACCCAACCAATCCGCGGCCGCCCGCCGGGCGTCGATCATGCGCTCCAGCAGCCGCAAATAGATCTGCCCCAGCCGCTCGCGCTCCATCGAATGCCAGATCTCAAACTCGGGCGCTCCGTCCAGATTCAAACCCTCCAGGAACGGTCCACGATAGAGCTCGACGGCTGCTTCCCACTGAGCCAGGGATCCTGCATCTACAGCCTCCTGAAAAGCATGGACATCGACCCGGATGGTTTCCGAAAGAGCCAGCAGACCCGGTTCGGGCTCGTGCACGGACTCTTCCCCGAGTACCTTGCGGATGGCCCACAAGCTATTGCGCAGATTCTTGCGAGCGGCGGCTGGCGCACTGTCCATCCAAAGCAGATCGGACAGATGCTCACGCCGCTGGGGCACGCCCGTCACCGCCAAATAGGCCAGCAGCGCAATCGCCTTGGCCGCTCGCAGCTCTACGGGCTGATCCTGCCGCGCCAGTTGTACCGGCCCTAGAAACCGAAGCTGTGTGTCGGACATAGCTGTATTATAGTAGATTGCTGGGTCCCCGTCAACAAGTGTCGGCCGGCGATGGCTGTGATCTCGGGACAGGGAGAGGGACGGGGCAAAGGACATGCGTACACCATACTATAGGTGTAAAGAGTACGTTCATCGTCCTCAGCGGGCGGGTTATTGGAAGCACAACCACACACCGGTCTCACCATCGCCCGCTGGGATGTGTGTCGTACCGGAATTACGACGGACTTGAATCGAGATAGTAGCACAGGTAGGAGTTTGAGCATGGACAATGAGAAGAAACAGCTGTTGGCGGTGTTTGCCCACCCCGACGACGAGACTTTCGGTACAGGGGGGACTTTGGCCCGCTATGCCTCCAACGGCACCGAGGTGACGTTGGTCTGCGCTACGCGGGGGGAAGCCGGCGAGATTGCGGATCCGGCACTAGCTACGCCCGAGAACTTGGGGCAGGTGCGCGAGGCGGAGTTGGAGTGCGCCGCCCGCCAGATGGGCGTCCAGGAGATTCTACTTCTGGACTATCGCGACTCGGGCATGGCCGGCACAGCGGAGAATGACGATCCGCGGGCGCTGGTGAACGCCCCCGCCGAGCAGGTGGTGCAGCAGATCGTGGCCATCATCCGCCGTCTGCGGCCACAGGTTGTCGTAACCTTTGACCCCCAGGGCGTCTATGGCCATCCGGACCACATCGCCATTCATCGCCATACAGTGACCGCCTTTCATGCGGCCGCCGATCCCACACGATTTCCCGAACTGGGGGCGCCCTGGCAGGCGGAGCGGCTCTTCTACAGTATCGTCCCGCGCTCGATGCTGCGCACGATGCGCGACTGGTTGGCCTCTATGGGCGAGGATACCCGCGACCTGGAGGGGTTTGAGCAAGCGGCGGCCCAGTGGCCTGACGAAAAGATCCACGTCAGTTTGGACGTGAGCGAGGCTGTCGACACCAAGTGGTCGGCCCTCAGTTGCCACCAAACCCAGTTCGGGCCAGACAACCTCTTCCGGCGGATGCCCGAGAACGTGGCCAAGCAGATCCTGAGCCAGGAGCACTTTGCCCTGGCCTGGCCCGCGCCCAAGCCGCAGCTGCAGTTGGAGGAGTTGTTCGCCGGCCTGTAGACACGGGCCGGCAGGTTTGAAACCCGTCTCAAAGGTTATCTGGCAGGCATGAGGGGAGCAGGCCGCTCAGATCGGTCTGCTTGGACTTGACTTTTGCCCATCGAGAAGCGATAATAAGCTCAGGAGGCTGCGATGGGCATAGAGACACTCAGCCATGGCGGGGTGACCTGGGTCAACATCGAAAAACCAACCCCGGAGGATGTGGACTACCTCCGTGAGCACTACCCCTTCCACCCCCTGGACTTGGAGGACTGCTTGAGCCGCCTGGAGCGGCCCAAGATCGATGAATACGAGGACTATTTATTCGTCATCATGCAGTTCCCTGTCTTTGATGAGGCCCACCGGTTCAGCCACGCCAGTGAAGTCGACCTATTCATCGGGCCCGGGTATCTGGTCACGGTCCACGATGGCAATCTGTGGCCCATTGCCCGCCTGTTCGATGACTGCCAGACCGACGAAGCGATACAGGCCCAACACATGGGCCGCGGCGCAAGCCGCTTGATGCACGATGTGATCGACCGGCTGGTAGACTATTGCTTTCCCATCCTCTACAAGGTCGATGCCAACATTCTGGAGATCGAAGAGAATATCTTTACCGACCATGTGCCCGACCTGTTGCAGGAGATCTCGTGGGTGCGCCGCGACATCATCGCCCTTCAGCGCATCGTCAAGCCGCAGATCGCCATAATCTCCAACCTTCAGCACAAGGACCGGCCCTTCATCCGGGGCGATCTGGACGTCTACTTTGGCGATGTGCTGGACCATTTGTCCAAAGCCTGGGATCTATTGGAAGATCACCGCGATGTGATCGAGGGCTTGAGCGACACGGCCAATACGCTCACGTCGCACCGCATCAACGAAGTGATCAAGATCTTGACCATCATCTCGGTCATTATGCTGCCGCTGACGCTGCTCGCGGGGATCTATGGCATGAATCTCGAGCTGCCGCTCGACGAGAACTCGCCGTATTCGTTCCTGGTCATCATGTTGCTGATGGCTTTGATCGCCGGCGGGATGATCCTCTTCTTCAAGAAGCGACGCTGGATCTAGAAAGCTTGAAAGAAGGCTCGGCTCCAACCCTGGAAGAAAGGAACACGACATGAAGATACAGTTTCTGGGCGCGGTCCGGACAGTCACCGGATCGATGCACCTATTGACCGTCAACGGCTCCCGCATCCTGCTGGATTGCGGCTTGTTCCAAGGCCGACGGAAAGAGAGTTTCAAGCGCAACCGCTCGCTGCCGTTTGATGCCAGCAGCATCGACGTCATGGTTCTGTCCCACGCCCACATCGACCACTCGGGCAACATTCCCACGCTGGTCAAGAACGGGTTCAAGGGCAACATCTATGCCACGCCGGCCACCCGTGACCTATGTTCGGCCATGTTGCGCGATTCGGGCCACATCCAGGAGTCGGACGTGGCCTACCTCAACGAGAAGCGGGCGAGGAAGGGCTTGCCCCCGCTGGAGCCGCTCTATACCATCGAGGACGCCACGGCCAGCTTGCGGAACTTTGTCAGCGTGGGCTACAACCGGTCACTGTCCATCGCGCCCGGTGTGACGCTGACCTTCCGCGACGCAGGACATATCCTCGGCTCGGCCATTACCGTGCTGGATGTGGAGGAAAACGGCAAAGAAAAACGGATCGTCTTCTCGGGCGACCTCGGCCGCCTGGATATGCCCATCCTCAAAGATCCCCAGGCCGTAGAAGACGCCGACTATTTGCTCATCGAAAGCACCTACGGCGACCGCTTCCACGATCCCATCGAAGAGACGAGCGAAGCCCTGCGCGACATAGTCGTCGACACCTACCGGCGCAACGGCAAAGTGATCGTACCGGCGTTCTCGGTCGGTCGCACACAGGAACTGGTGTATGCCCTCCACCGCCTGATCGAGGCTCGGGATCTGCCCGACCTGCCCGTCTTTGTCGACAGCCCGCTGTCGGTCAATGTGACCGAGATCTTTCGGCTGCATCCGGAGTGTTATGACAAAGAGTTGAACCAATTCATGGCCGAAAGCAGCAGCTACGATCCCTTTGGCTTTCGGCGGCTGACCTATATCCGCTCTGTAGAAAAGTCGAAAGAGTTGAACTTTATGCGGGAACCGGCGATCATCATCAGCGCCTCGGGCATGTGCGAGGCGGGCCGCATCCTGCATCACCTGAAAAACAATATCGAGGACCCGCGCAACACGGTTTTGATCGTCGGCTGGCAAGCGCCCCACACGCTGGGACGGCGGCTGGTGGAGCGGCAGGCCACGGTCAAGATCTTTGGGGAGGAATACACGCTGCGGGCGCGGGTGGAGACGATCAACGGCTTCAGCGCGCACGCCGACCGGACCGAACTGCTGGCCTACGCGCGCCGGCTAGGACCGGAAGGGCTGACTTCGGCCTTTGTGGTCCACGGCGAAGAGGCATCGAGCCTGGCCTTGGCCGATGGCCTGGAGAGCCTGGGCGTGCAACAGGCAATCGTGCCTCACGAAGGAGAGACGTTCGAACTATAGTGATGGTCCAATCCGGGACTTTGCTCTCGCGTGCCTTGCGGGCGGCCTGGCCCCACACCGCAATTAGGCGCATGGGACGATGAGGGTCCTGTCCGGACCCAGGCGTCGCGCGTCTTTCGCTGCCTGGTGGCAGGCCAGTCGGGGTCAGTCACAGGCCCATAAGCAGGGTGGCAATCCCCAGGAAAAATAGGAACCCCAACGTATCGGTGACCCCGGTGACGAACGCGGCCGATGCCAGCGCCGGATCGACCTTGACCAGTCTCAAGCCAAAGGGAACCAAAACCCCGGCCATGGCGGCGACCACAAAGTTCAACACCATGGCCAGCCCGACAGCCATGGCGATGACCCACTCGCCCTTCCACCAATAGATGACCAGACCGGTGCCCAGCCCGATCAGGACGCCATTGATCAGACTGGCCGCCAACTCTTTGAGTAGAACCTTCCAACCTCCGTGGGCATCAACCTCGCCCAAGGCGATGGCCCGTACGATAACGGTCGTCGTTTGGCTGCCGGCGTTTCCGCCTTCGCCCGAGACCAGGGGCAAAAAGGTGGCCAGGGCCACCATGCCGGCGATGACCCACTCAAATGCATCTACCACCGAGATGGCCACGAACAACGTCACCATATTGATGGCCAACCAGGGCAGGCGCTTGATGACCGATGCGTACAACGGACCCGACAGGCGCTCCTCGCCGGTAATACCGACCATGCGGTACATGTCCTCGGTGGCCTCATCTTCCGCCACTTCAATCAGGTCATCGGCGGTGATGACGCCCACTAACCGGCCCTTCTCGTCCACCACCGGCAAGGCCAGGAACCCGTAGCGCGACAGTGTTCGGGCGCAGACCTCCTGATCCGCTGTGACGGGAACGGAAACCACGTTGGGATCCATCATAGCTTCCATCGTCGTCTCGGGCAAAGCGACTACCAGGTCGCGCAAGCCGACTACGCCCAACAGCAGCCCGTGATCATCGGTCACAAAAAGATAATAGGCGCTATCCGCATCAGGCCCCAGCCGCCGGATCTCTTCCAAGGCGTACTGTGCCCGCCAATGCCGGCGCAGGGTGATGACCGCTGGCGTCATTAGGCCGCCGGCCGTGTCGTCGGGATATTGCAAGAGGGAGATGATCCCCTCCGGCTCTTCCATCTCGCGCAGTGCTTCGACAGCGCGTTCCGGCGTGAGATCGCCCAACACGTCGGCTGCCTCGTCCGCCTCCATCTCGTCGAGAATGCTCGCCAAGTCAGAGACAGGCAGGAGTTCGGCCAGAGCGGCCGCATCGTGGTCTTCCATCTCCTCCAGCACATCGGCCGAGTCGGCCGGCGCCAATTGGGAGATCAAGACAATTTGATCGAGCTCGCTGAGCACCTCTACCAGATCGGCTTGGTCGGCCGGCTGCAGGGACTCGACAATATCCACTGCACCGGCTATGTCGTCACGCAACAAGGCGTCACGAAGCCGCGCCAGGACATCGTCCAGG
>JASFOV010000104.1:0-10889 GCA_050116355.1 Anaerolineae bacterium | reverse complement strand
GTCTTCTCAGCGAGATCGGACATCCCATAGCCGTCTACCCGGACGAGGTGCTCTGGGAACAGGCGCAAGCGATGAAATGGCCGGTGATTGGGGAACGAGAGCCATGAGTCACGGTCGCAGTCTGTTTGTTGCCAATTTACTGGCTCTACTGGTGCTCCTGGTCGTACTCTTGCTCGGATGGTGGGATGCTGCCGCTTTTGGGTTGGCTGTTCTGCTGATCTTGGACGTCCTGGTATGGTTGAGGGAACGCCAAGCCCGCATCCAGACTTCTGCGGACCAGCCAGATGTTGCACCGTTGGAATCGACGCTCGAAGGGGTTGGGGAGGAAGATGATGGGGAGTAGTGGCAGGGACATCACCTACGCACAAGCCAAGGCTGCATACGAGGCGGGCCAGAAGCTGCACCGAGGTGAGAATATCTATCTGGTGCGCCCCGCTCTGCGAGAGCCCGACGAAGGTCTGGTGCTGTGGATCACGGAGGAACGGACGAGGGGCGATCACGGGCTGCTGTTGTTCCCAGATGGCCGGGCAGAGACCAAATAGCTGTATGCGTTCACCCGTCAGGCGGGCGTCGGGATTTGGTCGGTTTTTTTCCATTGCAGTGTGGCGCTGGGTGTGATAGAATATAGGTATGGAGGAGACAGAATGTCTGAACCCGTCGTGGTACTGATGACGGCCGGCTCGCGAGAGGAGGCCCAGCAAATTGCGGTCGCCCTCGTCCGGGAAATGTTGGCGGCCTGCGTCAATGTGTTGCCCGGGGTGACGTCGGTTTACCAGTGGGAGGGGGAAGTCCAACAGGATGGGGAGTGGCTGCTGATAGCCAAGAGCCGTCGTGATGTGCTGGGTGATCTGGTTCATCGCGTGCAGACGCTCCATAGCTACGATGTGCCCGAGATCATTGCATTGCCCCTGGTCGGTGGGAGCCAGGACTATCTGAAGTGGATCGACAATGTAGTCCATGGCAGTTGGCACAGCGTAGACTAGGCCGTGTTGACATTTGGTAATTTCACGCCTGAGACGAGCGAACGAACCAGCACTTCCTACGCTGCAAACTGTTGAAATGTCAGCACTACCTAGAGATCCTGCCCAGACTCCCCTGAGATCGGCAATGCTCTAAGCAACTTGGTATTGCAGTTGGTAGATGGCAGGAGGAATCGTATGCGTGACTTGATTCGACAAATAGTTCAAGGGTACCAGTCGCTTGAGTTGAAGGGACAGGATGAAGGCTATGTAGTTTTCAGCGGAGAGGATCCTGACACCCATCAGAGCATTCTGATCAAGGTCCTGCCCCATCTCCTGGAACAAACCCCCCAGATTGAAGCACGGTTTCAGGGTCTGGCCGATACCATCCGGCAGCTGAATCACCCCAATATCGCCGAGATCCAGAAGGTCGGTGATCAGGCTGGGCTGCCGTATGTTGTCACCCGTGCTCTTGAGAAGGCCCAACCCTTGGCTGCCAAGTTGGACCAGCCTTGGGCGGTGGACATGGCCGCCGATGTCGTGATGCAGGTTGGCCAAGCGCTCGATTATGCGTACCAACGGGGCGTCACCCACGGCGACCTAACGCCGGATCACGTGATGATCGGCGAAGATGAGCAGGTAGAGGTCACCGATTTTGGTTTGGCCGAGTTGCAAACACTGGTTGGGGGACAGGTCAAAGAAGCGAGTTCGCCTTATCTTGCCCCTGAGCGGCTTGCGGGCCAGCCAGCAGATGCCCGTGCCGATGTGTATTCGATGGCCGCGCTCCTGTACAGCCTACTGACCAAACGCCAGCCGGTGGTGTCGCAGGGCCGGCTGGTACCGCCCAGCCAGTTCAATCCCGAGGTGCCACCCCAGATGGACCAGATAGTCCTCAAGGGACTTGCGCGGGATCCCGATGACCGCTACCCTGATGCCAGCGCATTTTTGGCGGCCTTGGGCAGTGTGATGATCAAGCCCCTGCCGCCAGAGATAGCCAAAGAGGAGCAGGGCAGCCGCTGTCCTCGCTGCGGGGCCACCAACCAGAGTGGTCGTTTCTGTCGCAAGTGTGGTCTGGCCTTGGACACGTCCCAAGCCAAACGCCCGGCCCCGCCGGTTCCTCCACCGCCAGAGAGTATTCTCGATGAACCGATCCAGGTGACCAAGATCGATGTCAAAGATCTGGATGTAGGTAGGGAGGCCGTCGTGCCTCTGGAGACGGGGAAGGGGGTCGAGGTGCAAAAGACGTCCTTCTCCGAGCCCATGATGGTCGCCACCGGAGATATGGCTGCCCACTTTCCCGAACCCTTGCCCATGCCCCATGTGGATGTGCCCGGCGAGATGCCTCTTATCGATGTCGAGGCCAAACTGGCAATGCCCAAACCTCCGCCTATGCCCACCATCGATTGGGCGGAGCTTGCACCTGAAATGCCCGAGGTGCCAACCATTGAGGATATCTCTGTTGCCGCGGAGGACGATTGATCCACCTGGCTGATCTGCTCGAGGCGACGGGTGGTACAGTTTATGGACAGGTATTCGCAGAGGCCTTTGCCGATTTCTGTTACGATACCCGTTTACTAAACCCCGGCGAACTGTTTATGGCCGTCGTAACCGAAAAGGGCGACGGCCATGACTATGTGTTGGAAGCGGCTTGTGATGGGGCCACGGGTGTGCTCTGCCAGCGACCTTTTGATCTCACACCACATCACTGCACCTGCATTCTGGTCGATGATAGTCGCCAGGCCTTGCTGGCGTGGGCCCGGTTCGTCCTGGGCAAACTAGGCCCGCGAGTCGTCGGGATTACGGGGTCGAGCGGCAAGACGACCACGAAAGAATTGGTCGCAGCTGTGCTCGCCCAACGCCACTCCGTATTCCGCAACTATGGGAACTACAATGACCGGTATGGCCTGCCGATTGCCCTCGGTCGGCTGGAACCGGAACACCAGGTCGCTGTCTTGGAGATGGCCTGTGATGGAGTAGACGAAATTCGGGATTTGGCAGCTCTTGTCCGGCCGCAAATCGGCATTGTTACCGCCGTCAATGAAACGCATTTGGCCTATCTCGGTTCACTGGAGGCCATCGCGACGGAGAAAGGACGGCTTGTAGAGGCCTTGCCCCCCGCAGAGGATGGAGGAGTAGCCATTCTCAACTATGACGATCCCCGGGTGAGAGGTATGGCCAGCCGCACGCAGGCGCGTGTTGTCACCTACGGCACGAGTCCGGACGCGGACCTGGTGGCTGGGGCAGTCGAAGGGGGACCGGATGGCCTATCCTTTACCGTCTTTGTCAAAGAGTTCTTCCCAGCGTCGGGTTCCCGGCGCAGGCGCAAGCTGCGGGTCAAAGTGCCACTATTGGGCCAGCATCAGGTCTATGCCGCGTTGGCGGCCGTGGCAGCAGGGTTAGTGCTCAATGTGCCATTGGAAGAGGCATTGACGGCGCTAGCGGCCGCCCGACCACTACGCGGTAGGTTGAACCCTCTGCCTGGACGGGGCGGTAGCTTGATCCTGGATGATAGTTTCAACGCTAGCCCTGCTTCGACCCTGGCCGCGCTGGATGCCCTGCGCCTGTTTGATAGCGGTCGACGTTGGGCTGTGCTGGGCGACCTGCCGGACCTGGGCAGCGGCGAGGCACAGGCCTACCGCCGTGTTGGCCAACGTGCGGCAGGTGTAGTCGACTTTTTGGTTGCGCTGGGAGATGGTGCACGGTGCGTCGCCAGTGAAGCGCAAAAGGCCGGGCTGGATCGCGACCAAGTGCTGGTGACCTATACCGTTGAGGATGTGGTTCGAAGTCTAGCGGGACGGTTGGGCGCTGGTGACACGGTCTTGGTCAAGGGTTCGATCCAGCAACGGCTGGAGAAAGTAGTAGCTGGCCTCCTGGCCGAACCGGATCGAGCGTCCGAACTATTGGTGCGGCAGACGGCGGGCTGGAGAAAAGTGGAATTGCTCCGTCCCGGCAGACCTACTTGGCTGGAGGTAGATCTGGAAGCCATCGCCCACAATGTGCGTCGCGTGGTTGACATTGTCGGGCCGGACGTAACCGTGCTGGCCGTACTCAAGGCCGATGGTTATGGCCATGGCGCCGTCCGCGTGGCGCGTATCGCGCTGAACAATGGCGCTCGTTACCTGGGCGTGGCCAGTATCAACGAGGGAGAACTCTTGCGCAAGTCGGGCATTGCGGCTCCTATCCTGGTCTTGGGCTATACACCGGCCTGGCAGGCGCGGGAGCTGGTGCTCAACGACCTGGCTGCGACCCTCTATGACGTGGATGTGGCACGGGCCCTGAACCGGGCAGCGAGAGAGCTTGATGGGCGAGTTCGGGTGCACATCAAGGTGGATACCGGCATGGGCCGATTGGGGCTATTGCCTGATCAGGTCGAACCGTTTGTCCGCCAGGTGCGGGCTTGGACGAACCTGGACGTGGAAGGCATTTTTACCCACTTTTCGGTAGCCGACAGCGATCCCGATTATACGCGCCTGCAGATCGACCGCTTTCGCCAGGTACTGGCTGCTCTGGACGATGGAGGTATCGAGATTCCGCTGGTTCACGCGGCCAACTCGGCCGCTATCCTGTCCTTGCCTGAGAGCCATTTCACCATGGTCCGGCTGGGCATCGCCATGTATGGTCTGCATCCATCGTCCGTAGTCCGTTGTCCACCAGATTTTCGGCCGGCGCTGACGTTCAAGACACAGGTGGCCCAGGTCAAAACGCTGCCCCCAGGGAGCTTTGTCAGCTATGGGAACACCTACCAGACAGCGACCGAGCAACGGATCGCCGTGATCCCGGTGGGCTATGCCGACGGTTTCCGCCGGGCGCCACGACATTGGGGCGAAGTTCTGGTGCGAGGCCGGCGAGTCCCTATCGTGGGCCGGGTGTGCATGGACCAAACGATGATAGATGTAACGGCTGTTCCTGACGTGCGTCTTGGAGATGAGGTGGTCCTCATCGGAACACAGGGGGATGACCAGATCACGGCTGAGGACGTGGCCGAACGGCTGGGCACAATCAACTATGAGGTAGTCAGCGAAATTCTAGCCCGTGTGCCGCGTGTTGTGTGATAAGCGACGGGCGCTCCGGCTGTAGGGCAGTTCGCTGTTCCTAGACCACGGAGAGAACGACGGTGTTTGGATCTGTACTCAACACCCTAGCAGCAGGCAAGGCGGCACACCCAAGATGTGCCGCCTCGCTTGGCAGCGCACACCGGGGTCCGGCCCCGTTCCGGTGTGTAACCAACCGTTTGCTTGGCCGGACAAGCCGGCGTCTGACGAAGGGCTGGGATTACTCCGCCTCTTCGTCGGTCTCTTCTGCCTCTTCGGCTTGGGGCTCGTCCTCCTCCCGCACGGCTTGGCGGAACCCGCTAATCGCTTTTCCCAGTGCGGGACCGACATCGGCGACTTTGCCGACGCCAAAAATCAAGACGACAATCACCAAGATGATCAGAATCTCAGGCCAACCGAAACTGCCCATACTATACACTCCTCATCTATTCTTCTGAATCTGGCTTCAGACTTCTCAAAGCTGCATCCAAATCGCGACGGACCAAGGCTCGCACAAAGGGTAACTCCGAGGCATCACGGTCGAGCATCGCTTGTGCGGTGACTAGCGCAAGCCGGGACAGCCGTTCTTCTCCCGCCAAGAGCAGCCACTCACTGATAGCCATCATGCGCTGGCTCAAGATCTGAACCAGGGCAGGGCTGGAAAATAGCTCGCCAGCGATGCGACGTACCCACACGTCCGGGTCCCAACCGGGGTGCCGCAGTGCCTCTTCTGCAGCCGCCCGGATCGCCTCGCCGCGTGCGGTCCATCCGGTAAAAGCCGGGTGGTTCAGGAGCTGGTCAGATAGTGAAATGAGTGCTTCGTCACCTGGTGCCAGCTCGGGCACAGAGAGCGGTGGGAGCCTATCGACCCCGCCGGACGCCCACAACCACGGACTGAGCAACCGGAGCGGACCTGCTACTGGGATCTGGGTCTCTCGATTGTGCTCCAGCGCTTCCAGAACCCAGCGTCGTCCCCGGTCAAAGGTGGATTCCAGCATCAGCATCGCGCCCGAACCGTCTGGCGGAGTGATGTCGTGCAAGTACCCCAACGATCGCCGGGGTGGCAGCATGCCTATGGGCACATTGGCATGCCCTAGCGCTTCGACGGCGCCCGCCCGATCGCTCAGCAACAGGTTCAAGAAGCGGGCCAGCCCCGTCTTCTCTTCCAGGATAAACCAGATACTCTGCCGGCCCAGACCGTCCGGGGGAGCGATCAATGCTCTCCAACGGGGATCGGGCTCCGGCAGATCTTGTACCGGAACGCCAGCAAATCGCAGTTTGCGCAATGCGCGTTCTGTCTGAGGCCGCAGGTCGGGTGCGGTGATGGGGACCAGCGTCTGCAAGGCATGGGTCGCTTCAGCTGTGCGGAGTTCACCCAATGCCTGGACCGCGGTCACGGCAATCTCGCTGCGCACGTCTTGAGCCATCATACGCAAGGGCTCGACTATGTTCGGCCCCGGCATGCGGCGCAAAGTCCCGATCACGGCCAGAACGACGTCAGGTTCTTGCCGGTCCAGTCCTTCTACATAGTCGACCAGGAGCGCGGGATTGGTGGCTGCTTGATCCAGAATCGCTTCTAACGAGGCGATCGCCGCGGCCTCAGGATTCTGCAAACTCGACAACAAGTCATCATCGGGCGGAATCCCCAGGAAGCGCTCTAGGATCGTCAGCGCTCCGATCCGGCCCTGATCGGTCAGGCGGGACTGGAGCACAGCCTGGCGCAGCGCATTCGTAATATCATCGCGGTTGAGAAAGACCGACACGGCTCCCATCGCCACCAACATCCGATCGTCCGCATCATCAAGATTATCGATGAGGGTCGGGATGACCTGCGGGCCCAGGGCAGCAATCTGTTGTGCCTGTTGCCGGAACTCTGACTCGGCACTGACGGCCAACATCTGGCGCAAGCCGGCTTCGATCTGCCTACGTTCGCGTAACTTGGTAATGATCTTTGGAGAAGCAGGCACGGCGTTCCTCTTTGCCTCTCTCGAGCGTGAAACCCATTATAGCACAGAGCGGGTGGGGGGCCAAACGATCTCGCGCCCCACGAGCCTAGGGCGCTACTGCTTCCTGTTCCCTGGCTGCTTCGAGTTCAGCCATCTCCTCTTGGTCGATCTCTACTGGCTGGAACGTCTCCGGATCTGTGAGTCTGTCGGTATAGAGAATACCATCTAGGTGATCGATCTCGTGCTGAAACACGCGGGCCAGGTACCCGTCGAGCTTGTAGCGTGCCGGGCGCCCTTTTTCATTCAGGCCTTGGACCGTAATTTGTTCCTGGCGAGCGACCTCGCCAATGTAGCCTGGAATAGACAGGCATCCTTCGTATCCGATCTGCTCACCATGCCCCTTAACAATCTCGGGGTTGAAGAGGATGTACGTCTCGGCGGGTTGATTATTCTCTTCATCTTCAGGCAGCTCCACGACAAAGAGTCTTTGAAGCACGCCCACCTGTGGGGCAGCCAGCCCCACACCATTGGCCTGGCGCATGGTCTCCAGCATGCGCTCGGCCAAGGCCGCCATCTTGGGCGTAACCCGTTGCACCTTTTTCGCTTTGCTCCGCAGAATCGCGAGTTGCGTTGGATTGTCTACAGTCAAAATCTCTAAATCAGACACCTTATTCTTCCCTATCCATAGGCTCTGGCTCAGCTGGTGTGCTTGAGTCAGGTTGCCATCTTTACTACCAGCATTTCATTTTAACACCAGGTGTTCTCCCTGTCAACCATCCGTGAACTCACGACGTCATGGGCTAGGATTGCAGGGAGAGGCTGTCTGCAATCACCTCCGCGATGTCCCGCAGGATCGGTGCTTCGTCGGAATCTTGGCCCGAACTCGCCTCTTCGAGCATGATCAAACAGAAGGGACAGGCCACGGTGGCAAGGTTGGGATCTTGTGCCCGAATCTCTTGCATGCGCAGGTCATTGATCCGCTGGCCCGCCTCGTGCTCCATCCACATCCCAGCCCCTCCGCCGCCGCAACAGAACCCACGAGCACGGGAGCGTGGGAGTTCGGTCAACTGCAGGCCCGCCAGCGACTGTAGTACACGGCGGGGCGCATCATAGACTTGGTTGTAGCGACCCAGATAGCAGCTATCGTGATAGGTCACTGTCTCACCCGTCCACCGGGCAGTGGGTGCCAGCCGCCCGGCAGCGAGCAGTTCTTCCAAGTATTGGCTGTGGTGGACCACATCCCAGTGCCCGCCAAATTGAGGGTACTCGTTCCGCAGCGTGTTGTAACAGTGCGGACAGGCGGTTACGATACGTCGGAATTGGTACTGCTTGAGCGTCTCAATGTTCTCTTCCGCCTGTAATTGGTACAGGTACTCCTCCCCAGCCCGCCGGGCCCATTCGGCATTGCACGTTTCTTCTTCGCCCAGGATGGCGAAATCAACACCCGCTGCGCGCATGATGCGGACCATGGCTTGGCTGACCCTTTGATTGCGGGGATCGTAGCTGCCGGCGCAGCCGACCCAGAAGAGCACGTCGGTTTGCTCCACGTCGGCCAGGATGGGTACATCCAGGTCTGCGGCCCAGGCGGCCCGCTGGTGGCGGGGTTGGCCCCAGGGATTGCCCTGGCGTTCGGTGCTGCGTAGGGCCTGTACCAACGTGTCAGGCAGGCGTCCTTCCTCCAAAGCCAGGTAGCGGCGCATGTCCACAATGGTTCTGACCTGCTCGATCATGACCGGGCAGTCCTGCTCACAAGCACGGCAGGTAGTGCAAGACCACAACGTCTCATCCAGAATGACGTCGCCCACCAGCTCACGCTCGGCTGTGTCACGGCGGCCCAGAGCTACCGTGCGCAACCACGGTAGCTTGTCCACAACCGGCTCTTGCCATTTCCACAGCGCACCGGGATACTCGCCCATCCGATCTCGGATGTCCATGATCAGTGTTTTGGGCGAAAGAGGTTGGCTGGCCGCGTAGGCGGGACAGGCGTCCTGACAGCGCCCACACTCGGTGCACGCGTCTCCGTCCAGCAACTGCTTCCAGGTGAATTGCTCGATGGCACCTACGCCCAAGACATCTTCAGTTTCCTCGATGTCCTCGATCTGGGGGATGGCTCCTGGTGCATCGAGCCGCCGGAAAAAGATATTCGTGGGCGAGGTTACAATGTGCAGGAACTTGGTGTAGGGTAGGCTAGCGATCAGGCCAAAGGTTGCCAGTTGGTGCGCCCACCAGATGTATGGATAGACAGCCGGTGGTTGATCGGGAAGCGGACCGAAAAGCCCGGCGATTGCGTTGCCCAGCCATGACCAGTGAGCCCAGGCTGGCTGTTGGCCGCGCAGACGCATGACCTCCAGGCTTAGCCCGCTTAGGGCGATGAAGGTCAGGGTGCCAAGGATCAGGGCATCGTCGCGCCGGATATTGAGCCGGTCTGGCTGCTGTACATAGCGGCGAAAGGCGGCCAGCCCTAGTCCGGCAAGGAACAGAAGGGCGAAAGCGTTGACGATGAGTTCAAAGTACAGGTAGAAATCGCCCTGTAGGATTCGCAGCCCGGTATCCAACTGGATGCCAACGAGGGACGTGGCGATGAAAAAGGCCACAAAACCGTAGAAGATCAGGCCGTGCATGAGGCCGGGGTATGCTTGCGAAAGAATGCGCCGTTGGCCCAGAGCATACAGTAACAAGCTGCCGAGGCGCTTGTTGATCTGATCTGTTCGGACCATAGCCTGGCCCATGCGCCACAGCCGCACGCGTCGCCACAAACCATACACAACCAGGACGCCGCAGACGATCACCAGGGCCCAATGGATAGGGTACATCCACTCGGGTAAATTCCACAGATCCTCGCGGAAGGGCGTCATAGGTTATCCTCACCGTTCTCTGCGGTCAGGGTCCGATCAGGGCGTAGCCGGTCCAAACATCAACAGTTCTAAGGGATCGAATTGCTCCTCGGTTGCCGGTGAACCAAGTTGGGCAATGATATCTTGGGTGCCATGGGCAACATTAGGGTCGACGATGACCCAGATCCGGCGAGACTGCTCCAGGTCACTGTCACTGTCCAGGGGAGAGACAGGGGCTGGTCCGGTATAATACTCCAAAAGTCCGCTCACCAGGCCAGGTGGGTGCACAAAAATCCGATCCTGATCTGTCGTGGCTTGCTGCAGACGATCGGCAAGTTGGTAGAGGCTGGAGGGACCGTAGGCGTTCTCCGGGCGATAGCGCCGTCGAAATAGATACGCCTCACTACCATCGGGCAGTGGGTAGTGCGCCACTTCTTCGAAGGCCTGGTCAAATAGGGCGCGTCGCTCGTTTAGGATCAGATTCTCCGCATCGCGTACAGCCGGACGCCGGTTCTTGTTCTTTAGCACTAGGACATAATCGTAGCGAAATGCGGTCGAATAGGCCGAGTCCTGCGGGTAGGTCTGCGTCGGATCTTCTAGCTGGATGTGGGGGTAGAGGCGCAGTTGATCGTAGGCGAACATCCCTACGTGCACATGGCTGCTGTATGCGATGATGCCCAGGGAAACCTCCGCCCAGCCCTCGCGCTGCCGGCCAGCTTCCACTTGGTCGAGGACATCTTGGGCGATCCAATAATCCGGATCATTGAGGCCCGAGTCCGGTGTCTCCAGGTAGAGTCCTTGAGCGAATACACTCCATTGGCCCAGGATTGGCTCTTTCAGGTAGGTCGTCTCGATAAGCAGCTGGTGAGGGCCAGTGTAGGAGATGGCAAAGAACTGGACCATCCCGAATAGGATGGCCGCGGCGATCAGGGCCTTGTTCAGTCTTTTCCAGGGCAGCTTGAGGAGTCCGGCTGCCAGGATGATACCCAACAGGGGCAATATGGGCGTGATAGCCCGGTCCTCTTTGTAGATCGAGGTCGACAGAATCAGGTACGAAGCAACGAGGGTGACCAGAACCGGCCACCATTTCCATCTCCACCACGGAATGGCTAAGAGGCG
>JASFOV010000103.1:0-10904 GCA_050116355.1 Anaerolineae bacterium | reverse complement strand
CTGTGTTGCCCTTCGTAGGGGACATCGCGCAGCGCTATTCGGCCGAGATCATCCTGCTGCAGGTGATTGCTACCCCCCAGGACCGATCGATCGCCACCGTATTCCAACCATCGCTGGCGGTACCTGGGTCGTCTGATGATGTAACGGCGGTTGCACACCCCGTATATCGGGAGCAGGAAATGGAAAGCTTGCGAGCCGAAGGCGAGCGGCGCCTGTCCCCGATCCGGAAACGGCTGAGGGAGGAAGGCCTGAAGGTTCGCATTGTGGTTCTGTTCGGACGCCCATCGGATCGGATCGTTGATTTCGCAGAAAAGGAAGAGGTAGACTTGATCGCGCTTTCCACCTACGGGCGCAGCGGCTTAGGCCGCTGGGCTTTTGGCAGCGTGACCAAGCGTGTCATGCGGGCGACGGCGATCCCTGTGTTGTTGATCAGACCGCCAGCGTAGCATGACAAGAGGTTCATCCCCAGCCATCCATAGGAGCCTGAGAAGCGATCCCCGAGCCATGCGGTGACCGTGGGCTGGGGACCTTGCTCCTGAATCAAAACAACCCAAATGGAGGATGCAATGTCAAGAGCTGTCAAGTTTCTTTATCTGACCCAGGAACAGACCATCGATTGTGGCGCGGCCGACATGGTGGAGACCATCCATGCTGTGGAGAAGGTCTTCCGCATGCTGGATGATGGCGAATGCATCGAGCCGCAGGCCCCTATCATCCATTGGAACGGCACCCATAGACGACGCATCAGCATGCACCCAGCCTATGTGGGCGGCGACATCCAGGTAACCGGCATCAAATGGATCCCCAGCAACCCGGAGAACCCGGTCAAGCGGGGTATGCCCCGCTCCAACGCGCTGACCATCCTGAACGATCCGGAGACCGGCTTTCCACTGGCCGTGATGGACGGGACGGTCATCAGCGCCATGCGCACCGGGGCTGTCGCCGGCGTTGGGGCCAAGTACCTGGCCCGGCCCGATGCCGAGATTGTGGGGCTCATCGGCGCGGGGGTGATCAACCGTACCCAGCTGATGGCGCTGCACGCCAGCCTGAAGCATCTCCGGCTGGGCCGGCTGTTCGACCTGGTCCCCGAGAAGGCCCACGCTTTCGCGGCGGAACTGGGTGAAGAGTTGGACCTGGAGATCCAAGTGGTGAACAGCGCGCAGGCAGCCGTTGAAGGCGCCGATGTGGTGGCCCCGGCGACGATTGTGGGCCCGGAGGACCGCTACATCCAGCCGGAGTGGATCAAAAAGGGCGCCTACCTGGCCAACCTGTCGGTCAACGACTATACTCCAGCGGCGGTACAGGTTTGCGACATGATCGTCGTGGATCACAAAAAGCAATTGGAGAGGCCCGGTCCCATCCTTTCAGACATGGTAACGGACGGGCTGCTAGCACGTGACGACATCCTGGAGATTGGGGCCATCGTCAACGGCAAGCTGCCGGGCCGCACGCGCGAAGACGAGTGCATCTTTTTCAGCCCGCTCGGCATGGGGATCGAGGATCTGATCAATGCACATCGCGTATACCAAGAGGCCCGTCGCCGGGGCATCGGCCAGGAATTGGAGTTATGGCACGAACCCCTTTGGACGTAGATTCGACTGCAGGCTCACACGTACGGCGGGCACGTTCACCCAGCCATCGCCACCCTTAACCCCAGATCGGAAGGAGATCGATGAAGGTAGTAGAGGCCAGGATCTACCTGATTGAGATAGACGGTCGACGCCCCGTGGTGGTGGAGGTGCTCACCGACGAGGGGATCAGCGGTGTGGGTGATGCAGCCATCGCCTATGGCGCGGGCGCGACAGCAGCGGCCGGGATGATCAAAGACCTAGCCGACAAGTTCTTGCTGGGCCACGACCCCTTCCGCATCGAGGCCCTCTGGAGCGAGATGTACGACCACTCGTTCTGGGCCAAAGGCGGCGGGCCTATCATCTTTGCCGGCATAAGCGCCATCGAGCAGGCATTGTGGGATATCAAGGGCAAGGCATTGGGCGTGCCCGTGTACGAGATGCTGGGTGGCATGTTCAGAGACCGTGTCCGCGTCTATGCCAACGGCTGGTCGTTTCGCTGTGTCACACCCAATCAGTTCGCCCGAGAAGCGGAGCGGGTGGTAAAGGACGGCTATACGGCCCTCAAGTTCTATCCTCTGGGCACGCCAGAACCCGGCAGTCCGGACGGCCTCCTCAGACATGTATCGCTGCGGTCTCTGGATCGAGACGCCGAGAACTTGGCCGTGGAGCGTATCCGGGCTGTACGCGATGCGGTGGGAGCGGACATTGACATCTTGCTGGACATGAGCGCTGAACTGACGACCGACGCGATCATCCGCATTGGCCGGCAGGTAGAGGAGTTGGACATCTTTTTCTTCGAGGAGCCGGTTGATCCCTTTGACATTGGAGCGCTGAAAAAGGTGTCAGAGCAGGTAAAGCTTCCGATCGCGGTAGGCGAGCGACTCTACACGCGTTACGGGTTCCGCCGAGTCATGGAATCCCACGCTGCCGACATCCTGCAACCGGACCTGGGCAACACCGGCGGCATCATGGAAACGAAAAAGATCGCGGCCATGGCCGAGGCATACAACATGCGCATCCAACCTCACACCTGCGCCAGCCCCGTGGCTACCGCCGCTGCCCTGCAGTTGGATGCCTGTATTCCCAATGTTATCATCCAGGAACTCTACCCGTACCGCAGTCCGGAGCATTTTGAGATCGTGGATCAGGCGCCGGAATGGGAGGTTCAAGACAGTTATCTGCCCATTCCCGACCGGCCGGGACTGGGCGTGGAACTGGTGGACGAGCGCGTCGCTCCCTTCCTGTGGGCGGTGTGCCAGCTGTAGGTCTGTGCGAGAGGAGAGTCGTGCCAGGAGATCAAACACACACACCCAAAGTAGCCATTGTGGGCGCTGGTCACGGCGCGCACGCCATGGCCGGACACCTGGGCATCCAAGGGGTCCCTGTCCGCCTGTATAACAAGTTCGAGGAAGAGATCGTCGCCCTGCGGGAGCGGGGCGGCGTTACAGTGGAAGGGGTGGTAGAGGGGTTTGGTCCTATTGAACAGGTGACGACCGATCCCGCGCCGGTTGTCGGCTGGGCGGACATCATCATGGTGGTTGTCCCCGCCTTTGCCCACCGCTCCATAGCCGAGAGCTGTGCCCCCTTTCTGCGTGACGGCCAGATCTTGATCCTGAATCCTGGACGCACCGGTGGTGCCTTGGAGGTGGCCCGCTTCCTGCGACAGAAGGGCGCGCCAGACGGGATGCGGGTGGCCGAGGCCCAAACCTTGATCTATGCCTGTCGCCTGGCCGGACCAGCCCAGGTCCGTATCACGGGGATCAAGAAGCAGGTCCTTCTGGCCGCTTTCCCCGCAGCCGGGACGGCCGCCGTGGTGGAGGCGATCAAGCCCTTGTATCCTCAGTTCAGGCCAGCGGCCCATGTGCTGGAGACAAGCTTTGATAACATCGGCGTCGTGTTCCACCCCGGGACCGTAGTGTTGAACGCCAACCGCATCGAAGCAGGTGAGGACTTTGAGTTCTACCGGAGCATGACACCAGCCGTGACCCGTTTTCTGGAGGTGATTGACCAAGAGCGATTGGCTGTGGCCCGTGCTTTTGGGGTGGACGTCAATTCGGCGAGCGAATGGCTGCAAAGATCCTACGCAGGAGTCACGGGCGAGTCGTTGTACGAGCGGATCCAGTCCAACCGGGCGTATGAGGGCATCAAGGCGCCCAAGACCCTGCAGGTGCGCCATCTCTTGGAGGACGTCCCCACCGGGTTGGTGCCATTGGCCTCCCTGGGTTCTCTGGCAGGGGTGCCCACGCCCGCCTGCCGGGCCGTGATCGACATCTGCTGTGGTCTCCTGGACCGCGACTTTTGGGCGGAAGGACGAAATGCCCACAATCTAGGTCTGTCGGAGATGAGCGTTGCGGAGATCCGCGAGTTTGTGCGTACAGGGGTCCCAGGGCCCTGACCGGGGTGAGCATGCGTCGGAGCAACCGATGACCCATCAACCCCAGGCTTTGATCGTTGGATTGGGCGGGATTGGCGGCTGGGTGCTGGAGTTTCTGGCTCGCAGTGCGGGGATCTCGTACATCGTGGGCGCGGACCTTAACGAGGAATGGGGGCGGCGCCAGGTCTACAACACTCGATCCGGAGCCATGCTCCAAGGGTACTATCCCCGCGTAGAATTCACCCAGATCGATATGCAGGATGTGGACGCCACAGCGGAGACCATTGCCCGGCTGCAGCCCCGCTTGATCCTCAACTGCGCCACCCTCCAGACCTGGTGGCTGCGGAAGACGCTGCCACCCGAGATCGCCGACCGATTGAGCGAGGCCGGTTCCGGTCCCTGGCTATCCACTCATCTGGCCCTAAGCCGCAAGCTGATGCTGGCGGTGCGGGCCAGCCGGTGGCAAGGACACGTCATCAACAGTGGCATCCCCGACATCAGCAACGCGGTATTGGCCAAACGAGGGCTCGCGCCGACCATTGGGCTGGGCAATATCGACCTGCTGATCTCCCCCTTACGGATGGGCGTGGCCAAGCAACTGGGCGTGCCAGTACGCAATGTGAGCGTCTATGCCATCTTGCATCACTATCACACCACGCACTTTCGCAAGCACGACCACGGCGCGCCTCCCTACTTTCTGCGCCTCATGGTCGGCGACCGAAACGTGACCGGAGAGTTTGATACCGACCTGCTGCTCCACCAGGTTTCTCAGGATAGGTTCTCCGGCCTGCCCGGCAATGCGGTGGTCGCCGCATCCGGCGTCAAGAACGCACTGGCCCTGCTGGGCGACACGGGTCTGCTGACCCATGCTCCGGGCCCGCAGGGGCTGCCTGGAGGGTATCCCGTCCGCCTCAGCGCTTCTGGGGCAGAGGTGGTGTTGCCCCGCGGTGTGACGATGGAGCAGGCTCTCGCCTATGCCCAGGCGGGGCAGCGCGCCGACGGCGTGGAGCGTATCGAAGACGACGGTACCGTGATCTACACGGACAAAGCCTTCCAGATCATAAAAGAGGTATTGGACCACGAATTGAGCCCGCTGGCATTCGACGACTGTGACGCGCAAGCCGCTGAGCTCATCGCTCGGTTCCGGGCGCTTCTCGAGAAGTGAGCGCAGGCCAGCAGAGTCCTGCCGCTCACCGTGGGCAAGCTATCTCCCAGATCGGCGTGGCCGTGACTAGGTCGCGCCGCACGCCCTAGCGACCGTCGCCCCAATCCTCCAGCACGTTCTCATAGGCTGCCACCGCAGCCGCAAGCACGCGCTCGCCAAGCTCAGCAGACGCACGGCGCGGATCCAGGCCGATGACGCCGTGGGGGAAATGCTCTAGAAAAACCTGTCGCGTGAGAAACGCGGGGCGGGGCGCCTCGGGATTGTGTGCTGCTCGCTCGAGCCGGAGCACGTCGGGCTGGATGGCCATGATCATCGATGTCTCTCCCGCATCGGCGTGACCGCTGGCCTCGCCAGGAAAGGCGGCATCTAGCACGGCCCGAACCTGAGGCTCCCGCCACCAGATGCCGAGATTGATCTCGAGGCCGTGGAGCTCGTGCAACGCCTCGGCCAGCGCCACCTGGATGGCAGCCGTATTGCCCCCATGCCCGTTCAGCAAGAGGATGTGGCGGAAGCCGTGCAGGTACGCACTCTCTGCCAGGTCGATGATGATCGAAGTCAGCGTTTGCGGACGCAAGCTCAAGCTACCGGGAAAGCCCATGTGGTGCAACGACATGCCATAGTTCAACGGCGGCGCGAGCAGCACCCCGGTCCGCTCACTGAGTCGAAGAGCGATTTCCCAGGGCTGCATGACATCGCTGCCAAAGACCATGTGGCGTCCATGCTGCTCGGTGCTGCCCACGACCAGGATCAGGCGGTCGTCTCGCTGCAAGTATTCCTGGACATCGGGCCACCCCAGTTCTGCCAACAACAGTGCCATAACACAATATCCTCCTATAGGAAGCGCTGTGGGGTATGGTACAATAGGACATGACGCCGGGCGGATCCGCCTGGCGCGTCTGTCAGCCGGCCGGGGCCTGTCCCCAATCGCGATACAGGTCCCACCGGTGGATATAGGCCTCGACTGCGGGCGGGACCAGGCACGAGATCGAGCGTCCCATCCGGACCCGAGCCCGCAGATCGCTGGAAGAAATCTCCAAGCAGGGCATCTGCACCCAATGCACGGTGGCCGCCAGCCCAGGCAACTGGCGGTCCAGTTCGGCCAGATCCAGCTCAACACCCGGACGCTCGACCACGGCCAGCTGGCACAATTCCAGCAATCGCCGGGGTTTGTGCCAGGTCAGAAGGTCGGCCAGAGAATCGGCCCCCTCGATGAAAAAGAGGGCGAGTCTGGGTCCCCATTCGCTATGCACTATTTCGAGGGTCCTGACTGTATAGCTGGGCCCCGGCCGGTCGACATCAGCGCGCGACAATTCAAAGTGAGGGCGGTCCTCGAGGGCCAATTCGACCATGCGCACCCGGTGCTCCACCGGCGACACGGATGAATCTGGCTTGTGGGGAGGCGAACCAGTGGGCACAAAGAGTACGCGCTCGAGATCCAGTTGGGAGCGCGCCTCTTCGGCGGCAACCAGATGCCCACAATGTATGGGATCAAACGTCCCGCCCAGCAAGCCCAGGCGCCGCACTACTCGCTCCACTCCAGCTCCTGCTCGCCGATATACACGGTGTCCCCTGTTTGGACACCTGCTTCGCGTAAAGCGTCCACCACCCCCATGGCCCGTAGCTGGCGCTGGAAGCGCGCCACGGCCTCGGGCAGGACAAAGGGCGTCATTTCAGCGACACGCTCCACACGCACCCCCCGAACCCGCCAACCATCCTCTTCCTGCTCGATGGTAAAGGCACCTTCCCGCTCTCCGGGGCGGAACACGGCCATCTCTTCGCTTCCTGGTTCGGGTGGGGGCAGTTCTTCAAGCACCTGCAGGGTGCGGTTCATGAGATTCTGAACCCCTTCGCCACTGACGGCTGAGATGGCATGGGCCTCCACACCGTGCTCACGCATGGACTCCTGCACCAGGGGCCACCAAGCTTGTGCGTCGGGCAGATCCATCTTGTTTAGGACTACGAGCTGGGGTTTGGCCGCCAACCGCTGGCTGAACTGGGCCAGCTCCGCGTTGATCGTATCATAGTCCTGGAGGGGGTCGACGCCGGCCCCGTCCAACAAATGGATGAGCAACCGGGTTCGCTCCACGTGGCGGAGGAACTGGTGGCCCAGGCCCGCTCCGTCGCTGGCGCCCTCGATGAGACCGGGCACATCGGCCATGACAAAGGTCTTGTAGCCCCCGACCGTTACAACGCCCAGGTTGGGTTGGAGGGTGGTAAAGGGATATTCGGCGATCTTGGGCCGGGCCGCGCTAACCACCGAGAGCAAGGTACTCTTGCCCGCATTGGGCATGCCGATGACGCCCACGTCGGCGATCAGCTTGAGTTCCAGGCGTATCCACCGTTCTTGACCGGACTCGCCATGTTCGGCCACACGCGGGGCCTGGTTGGTCGACGAGGCAAAGGCCGAATTACCGCGACCGCCCCGCCCGCCGCGGGCGACGAGCAGTTGCTGGCCTTCCTCGACCAGATCGCCCAATAGTTCGTCTGAGTCGGCGTCGTAGACAACCGTGCCCGGCGGCACCGGCAAGAAGCGATCTTCGCCCTGCTGGCCCTGCTGGTTCTTGCCACTGCCCCGGCTACCGCGCTCGGCCTTGAAGTGGACCCGGCCCTTAAAGTGCACCAGGGTATTGTGGTTGCGGTCCGCTACCAGGTACACGTCGCCGCCGGAGCCGCCATGGCCACCGGAGGGCCCACCAAATGGCACAAATTTCTCGCGGCGGAAGGCGACACAGCCGTCGCCGCCATCGCCGCCCTTTACATAGATCTTGGCCTCATCAAAAAACATCAGAGCGTTGGCATATCTCCCACAAAACTACTGGATCCGACTGGTGCAGGCGACACGGAGCGCTATTCCCACCAAAACCGGATCTCGGCCTCGCCGGCATCCTCAAAGTACTCGACGACGACATCGTGATAGCCTGTATCCAGGTACACCACTGTAGAGTGATACTCGGCCCGAGCCGGTTGCCACTCATCCACCAGCAGCTCTCCATCGACCCACAAGCGCACACCATCGTCTACGAACAGACCAAAGCGATAGGCACCCGCGTGAAAGTAGCGTTGGCCCGTCCAGCGTACCGAAAACCGGTCCGAGTGGGGCATGGCATGGTACGGTTTGCCAAATCCCCAGTCGTAGAAGATAGAAGCCTCTTGTTTGGCGACGACCGGATCACCGCCCAGGTCCTTGTTGCCAAAATACTCGGCCGTCCAATAGGGATGCTCCAGGTACTCGATCCACAGACGGGCCTCCGCCAAGCTACCGCGATCGTGAAAATTGTACGTAACCTCGTGCTGGCTGGGCAGGTCGACATCAAAGTCGTAGGTCACATCGTCACGTCCACCGCCTTGTCCATCGAACCAACCGCCCTCGGAGACCTTGCTTCCATCGACGTAGAGTTGGTACCCATCGTCGGCGTAGAGATAAACGCGATGCGAACCGGGCTCGAACAGCGGTTCGGCCGTCCATCCCAAGGAAAAGGAATCGCAGAAACCCGGCCAGACCCCCGACGGGCACTCATAGCCCCAATCGTACTGGATGGCACGATCCTTCTGGCTGGTGACCCACCCGGACTCGACCCAGGGCTCGCGGTACAGGTCGGCATGCCAGACCGGATACAGATCGGTACGGCGCCAATGGATCCAAATCGCCGCCCGTTGAGATTCCTCAAAGTACTCCAATTTCAGCTGGTGCAGACCTTCGGAGGCGACGAAGACGCTCTGGGCGTGCTCGGTGCGGCCCGCCAGCCAATCGTCGATCAGCAACTGATCGTCCAGCCACAGCCGGATGCCATCATCGGCCAGGACGAAGAAGGTGTACTGTCCCCTCTCGAAATTCCAATCTCCGATCCAGCGGGCCGAAAATTCATTTGCGGGCAGCCCCGCCGGCGCGCCACTGCCCCAATCATAGTCGACCCGCGCCTCTTTGGCCGTCCGCACCGGCTCGCCGCTTAGGCTGACATTGCTGTAGTACTCCGCGTACCACGTGTTGACGGTCCTAGGGTGGCTGATAAGGGGCAAATAGCTGGTGTAGGTGAGAGCACGGGCAGACTCCAGCGCCAGCGGCGCCTCATCCGCCACAAGATTGGGCACCGGACTGGCCAGGGCAACAAGCAAGCCAAGGCCAAGCAAGGCCAACATGACCCCAACCCCGAGCAACCAGCGGTTGCGGTGGGTCCGGATCACCATCTCTAGCCGCCTCGCAAGCGACGGCGGACCTGCTCGCAGTGGGGGCAGGTGTGTCCCTCGTATTCGTTGCCGCAGGTCCGGCACGTTCGCGTGTAGGCCATGGGCGTTTCTTCGTCGATCGGCGCCGCGATCAGGATCAGTTCCTGGCCCTGGTACCGCGAGAGCCAGCCCTCAACGCCAATGTGGCCCACGGTCCAGCGACCTGATTCGTCCTGTTCCAGAAGACCGCGCAGGGCCTCCGCACCAGCGTCACGCGCCTGGCTGGCCAGTTTCAGGGCATTCGCCCGGGGAATGGATGGCATATTCGCTCCTTGTTCCAGATTCAGGTTCCATTATAGCGCCACCCGGTCGATTTGGCAAACCCCTACCAACGGCTCCTCGCAGAATGTTCTGCGCTTGAAAGGCAATGGGCTGCCCACGCCCCAGCCAGCATCCCCCACCCGGGGCTAGATGTGCGGGCCAGGCCGGAACTGGTATTTAGAGACGTTGGAATACAATACCGCTCAAATATGTCAAAAATTGGCATGAATCTGTGGTAGGGTGAGGGGTACCCACATGAGGAGGAGGACCATGGAAAGAGCGCGGGTCATTGTCTGTCAACAAGCTTCCATCGATGGCAAGCTGGCCATTTCGCCGGACGTGCTCTTGTTACACGGAGACGAACGATGGGAGTCGATCAGCGGCACCAGCGAGTTTGACCTGTTCGCGTGGCTCAAGACCACCCACCAACCACAGGCCACACTGGAAGGCAGCGGGTCTATGGTGCGAGAGGGCGACCGTCCAGAGCCCTTGCCTCCATTCGACGGAGACACCGGCCCGCTCTACGACGATTATCTGCCGGAGGCTGTCCTCCGGCGACCCGACCACCGCGGCTGGTTCACGCTGGTGGATGGCCGTGGGCGGGTGCGCAACCCCATCAAGGAGGGCACCGTTTTCGGCGAGGCCTGGCGGGGCTGGCACATACTGGTTTGGGTCGCGCGTCAAACACCAGCCGAGTACCTGGTCCACCTCCAGAACCTGGAGATTCCGTACCTGGTGTCCGGTGAAAATCGTGTGGATCTGCAGCTCGCGCTGGAAAAGATGCGAGCCCTGCTCGGCGTCGAGACGATCATTTCGACCGCGGGCGGCCAGCTGAATGGCGCCCTTCTGCGGGCGGGACTGGTAGACGAGATCAATATTGAATACCTGCCCGCCGTGATCGGGGGTCGCCACACGCCCACCCTGTTCGATGCGCCCTCCCTCCAGGCCGGCCAGTGGCCGGTGCACCTGGAGCTCGTCTCGGCCCAGGTGCAGACAGGCGGACGGGTGTGGCTCCGCTACCAGGTCGTCCAGCAACAGGAACAACTCAGGGCCCAAGACCAGCCGGGCGCGATTATGGCACACCACAGCATGAATGACTAGAGTTGTAGAACATTTGAGCGGTTTTGACGGGGTACCGGTCCCATGCTACAATGGGTCGACGCCCAACAAACGATAGGCAGCGAATGACCAGGGATAAGCGATCAGAATCTGCAGTGGACGCCTTTCTACCCGCGGTTCGAGGGTGGTTCCGTGAGGCTTTCGGCCAGCCTACTGCGCCACAGGCGATGGGCTGGCCCGCTATCCAACG
>JASFOV010000102.1:0-10938 GCA_050116355.1 Anaerolineae bacterium | reverse complement strand
CCCCTCCCTGGCCAATTGCCGGTATACTTCCTCGTACACAGCCGGAGGCGGAGCGGCTGTCTTTGGAATCTCCCGTGTCGAGGCCAGTTTCTCGTAGAATTGCGTTCGGCTGAGATCTACCCCGTCACGGTACGTTTCGGTGCCAAAGACTACATAACTCGGAACTACCTCAATGCTCAGACTCTCTACCAAGTCAGCCGGAATGTCCGCAGTGCTCTCTGTGACTACCCTGATCATGAGCGGCTAGCCATCTGGCGCAACCAGCGCACAAACCCCGATCGCGCCGAGGCCCAGATGAGTGGTCAGGGCTGGCCCTGCCGGCTCTATGAGCATGTCCTCACCGGAAAGCATGCTGGCTAGCGTATGGGCCAACTCTTTGGCGTCCGTATGCAGGACCACGACCTTGGACAGAGGCCCCCAATTGCGGACCATCGACGCTAGCTGCTGCACCGCCTTGGATCGAGTGCGGACTTTGGCCAGGACATCGACCCGGCCTCGCTCAACAGTCAGCAGTGGCTTAATCTGGAGCATGCCACCTAGGGTGGCTGTGATCTGGGTGATGCGCCCCCCCTTGTACAGATTGTCCAATTTGTCGACCATAGCGACCACTCGGATGCGTGACCGGAGGTCCTGAACCGCATCGACTACTTCGGGCTGCGTAGCCCCTGATTGGGCCAAACGCGCTGCTTCAGCGACGATCAGGCCCAGTCCCATGGAAAGCTGTCCAGAATCGATCACCGTGACGCGTGATGGTTCGGGCAACACTTGTGCGGCAGACCATGCGCCGTTGACTGTGCCGCTCAAGGTGCCAGCTACATGGATGGCCACGATGCTGGCCTCCGGTGTCTCGTCCAATAGCCGCTGGTATGTCTCGACAAAGTCATTCGTCAAGGGCTGCGAGGTCTTGGGCAACTCGACGCTCTGGGCTAGTTTTTCAAAGAACTCGTCGGGTGTTAGATCCACCCCATCCCGGTAGGACTGTTGTCCGAAATACACCTGGCAGGGCACGACGGCGATATCGAATTCAGCGGCTAGCTCGGCCGGCAAGTCGGCTGTGCTGTCGGTGACGATGCGCACCTGGTTCATGCGAGCACTCTTGTCAGGCAGCCGCGCCGGCTGCGGCGCCAAGCCTGCCGGATCCTGCCTCAAAGCCCTTCATACACAGCCACTCCGAGCGCTGAAGGTCCCAGGTGGCAGGTCAGCAATGGATCATACTCGATGATTGGGAATGCTTGCTCGGGTAAGACCAGACCTAATAGTTCCTTGAGCTCTTCAACGATATTGTCGTCGTCACTGATCTGAGTACCCCGCAGGATATAGATCTCCTGGATGGTGGCAAATTCCCCGACAAAGTCCGATAGTTTCTCCAGGGCCATGGTCTGCGTGCGCATCTTCTCCACGGGCAGAATCTCTCCATCCTCGACCAGCAACAACGGCTTGATGCGCAGGATGGTACCCAGAAGTGACTGCGCGGCCCCAAGCCGGTTTCCCTGTTCCAGGTAGTCCAGGCGATCGACGACAAAGATCATGTAGATGTGCGGCAGCATACCTCGTATGAGGCGTACAATGTCATCCAGCGTCTGTCCCTCTTGGGCTGCTTTGGCTGCCGCTTCAACCAGTAGCCCCAGCCCTTTGGATACCGATAGGGAGTCCATCACCGTAATGCGGCACCGGCCCAGAAAGGCTTGGGCCTGTGTCCGTGCAACGGCGTGACCGTTGCTCAGCAAGCTGGAGCTGACAATGACCAGGATGTCATCAGCTTCTCGGTTCAGCTGGCTGTAGGCCTCTTGCAAAGCCTTGGCCGGGATGGTGGCTGAAGACGGCTTCGCTGGGCTTTCGATCATATGCTGGTAGAGGGCCTGTGGATCTTCATTGGGGCGCAGGGTAACAGTTTCGTCGCCATAATGAATCTCCAGTGGCAACACCGTGATCTGGTGCTTTTCCACGACCTCCGGTGAAAGTTGGGCGGTGATGTCTGTGATGATCCGAATTCTTGCCATGATGCCAGCTGCCTCCGGGCTTCCGCTTACTCTACCGATAGAATGTAGGAGTAGTGCGGCTGGCCGCCATCCACTACTTCGATTTCTTGTTCAGGAAACTGCTCGCCGATCAGATCGGCTACTCGCTGGGCGTCATCCTCGCCCACGGATTCGCCGTAGTATAGCGTGATGATTTCATACTCTTTGGCCTTTGCCTGTTCGAGCGCTGCCAGGGTGGCCTCCTCGGGCGAGTCGGCTTTGATCACGAGTTTGC
Organism: Anaerolineae bacterium; assembly: GCA_050116355.1. Taxonomy (GTDB): domain Bacteria; phylum Chloroflexota; class Anaerolineae; order JAAYZQ01; family JAAYZQ01; genus JASFOV01. The sequence continues at coordinate 8,685 of JASFOV010000102.1, read as the reverse complement.
CATTGATCAGTCCGATGGTTTCTCCCTTCTTCACCTTCACCCCACCGACCTTGGCGGTACGAACGGCTGTCGTGATCTCGATCGTCTCGATATCCGAGACTGCCTCGGACATGATGCGGACATTGGTATCGAGATCGGATTGGTAGTTCAATGCCAGCAGGGCGCTGATCCCCTGGGGCACCGTGATGGTACGCACCACTTGGACACGCTTGGCAGAGAGGGACTGGGCTTGCTCTGCGGCCATAATGATGTTCTTGTTGTTTGGGAGAATGATGGCTTCCTCCGCGGAGATGGCTTCCACCGCATTCAGAATGTCCTCGGTGCTGGGGTTCATGGTTTGACCGCCAGAAACGACCGCACTCGCTCCCAAACTCTCAAATACGCGGCCTAGGCCGGGCCCCGGTGCCACCACCACGGTCCCAATCCCACTCAAAGGTTCGACCGGGGCCACGGGTCGCTGGGTCTTGCTTAGGATAAAGTCCTGGTACTGCTCTTGCATGTTTTCGACGATCACGCGGCTGATGGATCCCTGGCTGGCTCCGAAATTGATCGGCGTGCCTGGCTCTGGCGAATGAACATGGACCTTGACGGCGCGCGAATCGCCCACGACCAGCGCACAATCCCCCATGGAGGCGATGGACTCGCGGATCTGCTCTACGTTGAGATTTTCACCATGGACGATAAACTGGATGTCGTACCCATATCCCTCTTCGGCTTCCAGGTGGAAAGGCTGTAGATCTACCGCCGTGCCTAGACCAGTCTCCATATCGATCTGCTCTCCCCGGGCGTAACGGAGCATCCCTTCCAGGATCACCAGTAGTCCCTGGCCGCCTGCATCTACGACACCTGCTTCGGCGAGTACGGGAAGCAAAGTTGGCGTCCTGGTCACCGATTCTTGAGCCTCACGAACGACCTGTTGCAGGACCCAGCGGAGGTCCTGGCTGCTCGCTGCCGCAGCTACCGCCGCCTCGGCCGATTCGCGGGCAACGGTCAGCATCGTGCCTTCCACAGGTTTGATCACACCCTTATAAGCGGTTGCGGCTGCCTCACGCAGTGCGGCGGCAAACTGAACGGTATCAAAAGCGGTGACCCCCTCCAGCTCACGGGCGAGCCCTCGAAAGATCTGCGAAAGAATGACGCCCGAATTGCCTCGAGCGCCCATCAAGGCGCCGTGAGCGACTTTCTGGGCGATCTGGCCCACCTCTTCCTCCGGCGAGTCGTGGATTTCCTGATAGGCTGACTGCATGGTCAGTAGCATGTTCGTACCTGTGTCGCCATCGGGTACAGGGTAGACGTTCAGGCTGTTGATGGCTTGTTGATGCTTTTCCAACCAGGCCAACCCAAAGCGCATGAGCCGCTTCAATCCACGACCATCGCAGGCCAAGATCGGTGCGTCCGGATCCTGTCTGGGTGAGATGACCTGATATTCAGCCGCGGTGCTCCGCTCGTCGGTCAATTGTCCGTGCCTCCTGCTCTCTCAATACTTGGCGAGTTGCGATCGGGGACCGCCCTTAGTCGGCGCTGATCCGCAGATCCTCTACATGGACATTTACTGCCGCAACTGGAACACCCAAGGCCTTCTCTACGGCATACTTGACCGAGTTCTGGATGTTTTGCGCCACGGTCGCGATGCGCGTTCCATATTCGACGACAACGTATAGGTCGATTGTAATGCGATCATCTTCGAGGCGAATGTCTACTCCTCGCGGGTTCTTGGAAGGTTGCAGGACCTGTACAATTCCGCTTGCCAAATCTTTGGTTGCCATGCCCACCACGCCATAACATTCAACCACCGCTTGGCTGACCAGGCTGGCGATGGCTGCCGGTGCGACTTCCACCGTTCCTAACCCATTCTTTTCCATTGGATGTTCTTCCTCGCTTCTGTACTCTGTGCACTGGGCCTTTGCCGGTTTGCGCAAAACCCCAGCTTGTGGTATGATGTCAGCTACTAAGCGGACTGTACTGGGCCAGCGCTCGTTCAGGCTGGCTTTGATTATGTAAGAGAGGTGCAATCATGGCCAAGTGCGAAATCTGCGGCAAAACCCCATCGTTTGGGCATAGTGTCAGTCACTCGAACGTGCGGACCAAGCGTCAGTGGAAGCCGAACATTCAGAAGGTGACGGTTCAAATAGACGGCCGTCCCCAACGGATCAAGGTCTGTACCCGCTGTCTGCGAACCATGAGCAAAGTCTAGCACCAAACGAGCAGATTGTCTGCCAAGTCGGGCCAGCTCCGTCGCGCGAGTGCGGGGTTGGCCTTTTCTTGTGCCTGTCCCGCTGGGAGCGTACCGGTACCCACTGTCGCTCACGATTGAAGCGCTGTCCGGAGGCGTGTGATCGCCTGGGCAACCCCCTCCTCCGCCCCAAAAATCGCTGAACCTGCCACAAAAACGTTGGCCCCAACTTTGGCTGTGCGCGGCGCCGTTTCCGGGTCTATGCCGCCATCTACCTCCAATTCTGCGCTAGAGCCAACAGCGCGCAGCATTGAGTGTATGCGCTCGATCTTGGGCAGCATCTCGGCAATGAACGTCTGTCCGCCGAACCCCGGGTTCACGGTCATGACCAATACCAAATCCACAAACGGCACGATCTCCTCTAGGCTCGTCGCAGGTGTCGACGGATTCAGTGTCACGCCAGCCCGGCAGCCAAGCTCCTTGATCTGTTGAACAGTTCGGTGCAGATGAGGACAGGTCTCGACATGTACCGTAAGGATATTGGCCCCTGCAGCCGCAAAATCGGCTAGGTACCGCTCGGGCGACTCGATCATCAGATGGACGTCCAATGGCAGCCGGGTTGCCTGACGCGCAGCTCTGACAACAAGCGGTCCGATGGTAATATTGGGCACGAAATGGCCGTCCATCACGTCCACGTGGATATAGTCGGCTCCGGCAGTTTCCGCCTCGGCAATTTGCTGGCCCAGCCGGCCAAAATCCGCGGACAGGATGGACGGTGCGATCTTGGGTCTATCCATGTGCCTCTCCACAGGGTATCATACCTGCTTTCGTCCAAAATTGCAAGTACTTATTTGCCGGCGTTGTCCATCCGGCGCTGCCGCAGTTGGCCACAACCCGCCTCGATGTCGATGCCGCGCCGCATGCGCACTGTGGCCGGGATGCCAGCCTGCTCCAGCGCGTTGGCAAACGCATCCACCCGCTCCTGTGGCGAGGGCCGCAAGGCCGAACCGGGTGTAGGGTTCAGCGGAATCAAGTTCACATGGCACGATAGACCGGCCAGTAGCTCTGCCAGCTCCCACGCCTGGTCAGGTGCGTCATTGACGCCTTCGATCAAGGCATACTCGATGGTGATCCGCCTCCGGCTTTGCTCAGCGTAGTCGTGCACCGCTGCCATTAATGGTTCCAATGGATAGCGTTGATTGATAGGCAGCAGTTGGTCGCGCAGCTCATTGCTGGCGGCATGCAACGACACCGCCAAGTTGATAGGTAAGGCTTCTTTGGCCAGACGCTGGATGCCGGGTACCAGTCCCACCGTCGAGAGTGTGATGCGCCTGGCTCCCAAATTATAACCCCGATCATCCGTTAGCGTTTCGATGGCCTGCCAGGTGGCCGCAAAGTTGGCCAACGGCTCGCCCATGCCCATCAGAACGATGTTGGAGACAGGGTGTTCCTCGAGGTTCGCCCGTATCCCAGCTGCTTGCGCATGTTCGATCTTGCGCGCCCTCAGCTCCCGGGCAAAGTGCAGAACCTGAGCCACGATCTCGCCGGGTGACAGATTCCGAGCCAGGCCGCCCTGGCCTGTGGCGCAGAAGGTGCAACCCATGCCACAACCGGCCTGGGTAGAGATGCAGACGGTCCTCCGGTCGTCGTACAGCATCAACACGCTCTCGATGGTTTGGCCATCATGCAGGCGGAACAGGACTTTGCGTGTCAAGCCGGTGGCTGAGGTCTGCCCGGCGATGGGCTCTAACAAGGTCAACCTGGTCTCTTCCGCCAGTCGTTCGCGCAACTCCAGCGGCAGATTGCCCATTGATGCAAAGTCATCCGCCAGCGAGCCGTAGAGCCATTGCCATACCTGGCCGGCCCGAAACGAGGGCTCACCCCAACCGGTCAGCAGATCGGTGAGCTGGTCGTAGGACAAATTATGCAATGCGATCCGTTCAGACACTTGATGCTTCCTTCCAGGCAGCGTGCAGGTGTGCCACGTCCTCAAAAACGTGATCGGGCTGAATGTCTGCCTCGACCAGCATATCACGGTTGGTGATGCCACTCAGCACCAGAATGGTGTGTAGCTCGGCGTGGTTCCCCGCCAGAATGTCGGTTTCCAATCGGTCGCCCAGCACCGCAGTGGTGTCCCTCTGTGCGCCCATGGTGGCCAAGGCCTGCTCCATCATCGCTTTCTGGGGCTTGCCAATGACGGTTGGCGTTACGCCTGTAGCTGCCTGCAAAAAGGCCAGCAGTGACCCGGCGCCGGGGACGATCCCGCGCTCGGAGGGAAAGGTCCGGTCGGGATTGGTACCCACGAATTGGGCTCCGGCCCGGATCTGCAGAGTGGCTTCGGCCAGGCGCTCATAGCAGATCCCAAAGTCCATGCCTGCCACTACGTATTCTGCGCCGTCTTCGACCAGCTCAAATTCAGCCTGGCGCAGCGCTTGCTGCAGCCCCTCCTGGCCGACTACGAACACCCGGGTGCCCTGGGGTGCCACCTGGCGCAGGTATGCAGCGGTCGCCATTGCCGAGGTCAGAACTTGATCTGGATGGACGACGACGTCCATACTTGCTAGTTTCTCCACGAATTGGTCAGGTGTTTTGGTCGAATTATTCGTGGCCAGGATAAAATCGATATCCTGCTCCCGGAGAAAGCTCAAGAACTGGCGCGTGCCGGGGATCGCCTCACTGCCGCGATAGAGCACGCCGTCCATATCGATGATCAGGCTTTGCAGCGTACGCAGGAATTCTTGAACCGTCATCTCTCTTCCCGAACCTTGCCCCGGGCCAGCGAGGCAAAGATGCCAAGTGCGCACAGGGCAGCGAAAATGCCAAAGGCGACCTTCATGCTGAGCATAAAGGCTGGATAGTTGGCTGGTGTGATCTCGACACGACCGATGTAAAGCGCAAAAAGCAGCAAGGCAATCCCTTGGCTGAACATCTGGCCCATGACCCGCATCGTGGCCAGCGTGCCCGAAGCCACCCCATAGAATCGCTTGGAGACCGAGCCCATGATCGCATTCATATTGGGCGATGAGAACAGGGCAAATCCAAAGCCGAGCAAGCCCAGCCGCAGCACGATGGCCCCCAGGGATGTGTTTGGATCGATCCAGATCATGAGGGTCAGGCCCAGTGCGGTAAACAGCATCCCCGCCGAGGCCAGGATTCGGGGTTCAATGCGGTCCGACAACCGGCCCGTGACCGGTGACAGGATGGCCATGATGACCGGTTGGGCGACCAGTACAAACCCGGCCTGTTGGGGCGACAGGTCCTGGATATACTGCAAGTACAGGCTCAGCAGGAAGGCCACCGAGGCGGTGGCGCCATAGTTGATCAGCGCTGCGAGGTTGGAGAAGGCAAAGGTCCGGTTGCTGGTGAGCAGGCGGACGTTCAAGATCGGATTGCTGGCTCTCGATTCCCAGGCGACAAAGAGGCCCAGACCCAGAATGCCGCCGCCGATCAGGACTGCGCCTGAGGCTTCGGGCAGCCAAGACACCCCGACGATCAGGGCCACCAACGATAGGGCGTACACAATCGACCCGGGCAGGTCGAGCGATTCCCCTTCTGCCTCGGCCCATTCTCCCTTCAGGCGCAGAACGGCAAAGGCGAGGGCGGTCAGGCCCAGGACGACGGTCAGGTAAAAGATGCTCCGCCAGCCCAGTTGTTGGGTCAGGAACCCGCCAATCGTCGGCCCCAGAGAGAGACCGAGGTACACGGCAGCCACATTGATGCCCAGAACGCGTCCTCGTTCGCCTGGTGGAAACACCGAAGTCAGGATTGCTACCCCGGTGCCAAAGATCATGGCACTGCCAAAGCCCTGCACGACGCGCAGCGAAATCAGCATCGTGGAGGAGGTGGACAGCCCGATCAGAAATGCGGCAGCGGTAAAAGCCGCCAGACCATAGATAAAGATCCGCTTGCGGCCGTGGATGTCGGCGATCTTGCCAAAGGGAACCAGAAACATGGCCGTCGCCAACAAGTAGGCCGTCCGGATCCAATTCAGGGTGACGGCGTCCATCGCGAATTCGTGGCTGATGGCGGGCAGGGCCACGTTGGTCGCCGAGTCCATAAAGGGGGTGAGAAATGAGGCCAGACCGGCAGCGATGAGTGCTGCCCGCCTTACCGTCTTTGGGTCGATCGTCGCTTGGGTCGATGTCATCTCTGTCCCGCTGCTTTCGCTCTCGTATAGTCCTCGTATGTATCCACGTCCCGCAGCACGGCCGGGTCCTCGACGCGCACAAACTCCACCTGATCCTGATAGCGGGTGATGAGCGTCCGGCCCCCCTTGTCGCCCTCAACTGTCATCAGCTCAGGGAAGAGCGCGCGGGCGAACACAACGGGGTTGCCCCGTCTGTCTTTGTGAAGCGGTACGACGATGGGCGCCCGGGTGGACCGGTAGCGGCTGGCCAATGTCTGTAGCAGGTCAGGCGTCAGACCCGGTTGGTCGGCCAGGATCACCATCACGGCCTCCATCTCTGCCTGGAGGGCGGTCAGTCCGGCCTGCAGCGAGGTGCTCATGCCCGCCGCCCAGCTTGGGTTATGGGTCACGTCGACCGGCAGACCGTTCAGTGCTGGTTCAATGGCGGGTGCTTGCGCTCCTAGGACGACCACGACCTGATCAAGCCCTGCAGCACAGGCGGCGCCCACCACCCGGCGGACCATCGGTTGCCCGTTGATGGGCAGCAATTGCTTCGGCTCGCCCATCCGTGTCGAGCCGCCAGCGGCTAACACGATGGCGGCTATCTTGGCTGTCGGACTTTTCTTTTGCGTCACGATCGTCAATTGTATCATGGAATGGCGGCGGAACCAAATAGTTCCCCGGCGCATGTGCGGAGCCCGCTGCCAGCTTGCGACCCCACCAGCCCGGCGGTATAATGGGACCATGGATGGCCGAGCCCACGTGTTGCTAGTGAATCCTTGGATCTATGACTTTGCGGCCCACAATCTGTGGATCGAGCCGCTGGGCCTGCTGACGATCGCCGCCGCGCTGCACGAGCAAGGCTATCACGTAACCGTTGTGGATGCGCTGGCGCCGCATCCGGGCGCTCCACGGCCCCGCCCGGATGGTTCAGGCAAATTCCTCAAGACGCCCGTCGACAAACCGGAGCCGCTGAGCATGGTCCCCCGGCAGTACGGGCGCTATGGCTGGCCATTGGCTGAGTTTGAGGCTGCCCTGGCGGGAGTGCACCCCCCCGACCTGGTTCTGGTTGCCTCGGGTATGACCTACTGGTACCCGGGTGTCGTTGAGGCCATCCGCTGCGTGCGGGATCGGTTTGGGGCAGTGCCGGTAGCGCTGGGAGGCGTCTATGCTAGCCTATGCACCGAGCACGCCCGCCAGCATTCGGGCGCGGATCGGATCATCGCCGGCCCTGGTGTGGCTGCCGCCCTGGACTTTGCAGCCGAGGTCACCGGTGGCAAGGCACCAGCCCCCCGCTGGGCCGAGCCTGGGGCCTGGCCTGCCCCAGCGCACGAGCTGATACCGCGCCCTTTTGCCGGGTTGGCCACATCGTGGGGCTGTCCCTACCACTGCACCTATTGCGCTAGCTGGCGGCTTCAACCCGGCTTTGTCCAGCGAGAGCCGGTCGGCGTGGTACAGGAGATCGAGCGCTGCGTGGAACGGGGTGTGACGGATTTTGCCTTCTATGACGATGCCCTGCTGGTCGGCGCCGGCCGGCACCTGGTGCCCATCTTGGAAGGGGTCCTGGACCGTGGTTGGCCGGTGCGCTTTCACTCGCCCAACGGGTTGCACGCCGGCCGGATCACGCTGGATCTGGCGCTCCTGATGCGCCGGGCGGGCTTTGACACGCTACGCCTCTCCTTGGAGACGATCGACGCTGGTCGCCAGCGATCCACCGGCGGCAAGGTTACGACTGCTGGTTTTGAGCGGGCCGTGCAGTTCCTGCAGGCGGCTGGCTTCGGCCCCCGCGAGTTGGGCGCCTACTTGTTGGTTGGGTTGCCCGAGCAGCCCTTGGAAGAGGTGGTGCAGACGGTGCGGTATGTGCAGTCGGTGGGCGTACAGGCCAAGCTGGCCCTCTTCTCGCCGATTCCCGGCACACCGGATGGCGACCGGGCCCTTCCAGCTGGCGCAGACCCTCTGTTACACAACAACACCGTCTACCCGTACTTGAGTGGCCGCGGGTACGTGGCCCGTCTGCAGCAGGTCAAACTGCTAGCCAAGCAGGGAAACGCTGCCCTCATAGAGTCGCCGAGCAAGTGACCAGCGACGTTCCGTGGGTGCTACCCTCCCTCTTTGGCGCGCTCAAGCAACTGCTGTGCTAGCTCGTTGTGGTGCCGGATGGTGGCCGGTAGATCGAGACTGAGCAGTTGACCATCTTGGACTCGAACCTGGCCATTGATGATCGAAAAGTCGATGCGGGGCGGAGTGCAGAGGAGGAGGGCGGCCAGCGGATCGGCTTGGGCCCCGGCAGCGTCCAGGCGGTCCAAGGGGATGCCGATCAAATCAGCAGCCATGTGGGGCGCCAGCGCGCCTACATCATCGCGGCCCAGGACGGCGGCCCCGCCCC
>JASFOV010000101.1:0-11062 GCA_050116355.1 Anaerolineae bacterium | reverse complement strand
TTAACCCGATCTACCCAACAGGTAGCCCGCCTATCCGGAGCATGGCATGACCCATCTGCTACGTGCAGTTGCCCTCCTATCGCTCTTCGTATCCGGCCTCACCCTTATTCGACCGCAGTCTGGGTGGGGACGACTGGGCCTATTCCTCCCCAAGCTATTTGCTGGCGCACATATCGTCCTTTTCTCTGTCCTGGGTGGTATAACAGCTGTGGGAGGGTGGTTCCTGTACGAGGACCCTGTATCCCTCGGCCTTGGGCTTGGATCCATGGCTATTGGATTGAGGTATCTGCTCCGAGTGGCTACCCGCAGCCGCCGAGTCGTCCGGCAGATTGCCCGTAGCAGAACCCCGCAACGGTGGTCTACCAGCGCCATGCTTCCACTACCCTGGGTTGGTTTGTGGCGAGAACCTGCGGAGACACCCTGGCGAAGAGATGTTGCTGTAGGCCGGAACATGCAGACAGGCAATCAGATCCTGGTTGACGTCTGGTCGCCTCCCGGGTCAGTCAAACCCTCCGGCTTGGGACTCGTCTTCCTCCATGGGAGCGGGTGGCACTATGCCGACAAGGACTTCGGTACCCGTGGCTTTTTCAAACATCTGGTGCGGCAAGGTCATGTGATCGTCGACGTCGCCTACTCCCTAGCCCCCGGAGTGGACATATTTGGAATGGTGGGTGATGCAAAGCGCGCCATCGTTTGGACGAAGCAGCACGCGAAGGAGTTGAACGTCCAGAGGGACCGGGTGGTCCTTATGGGAGGATCCGCGGGCGGCCACCTGGCACTTCTTGCGGCCTTTACCGCGGATAATCCTCGCTTTGATCCCCCTGACCTCCCAGCAAGCACCTCCGTTTGCGCGGTTGTCTCCTACTATGGTCCCACCGATTTGCGAACTCAATTCGATCGGTTTTGCGAGCTACCCGCTTTGTCTGGAAAAGGACGCTTGGAGCGTACGTTCATGAGGTACCTTGAAAGACGAACCGGCTTCCAGGTCATTCCGGTCCACAGTCTCCTTCCAAGCCTCCTGGGGGGGACTCCGATAGAAGTACCCGAACTGTACCAGATCGCCTCTCCTAGCCACTATGCCTCGGGAAGCTGCCCGCCCACCCTCCTGCTTCAGGGATGCCACGACTTTAGCGGAGCCGCGCCACAGGTCATCCAGCTACACAAGTCTTTGCTGGAAGCAGGGGCCATTTCCTATCTATTTGAGCTGCCGGATACAGAGCATGGCTTTGATCTGTACAAACCCGGCTGGTCTCCGGCAGCACAGGCAGCGACATACGTAACGGAGCGATTCCTCGCCTCCATATTCTGATGCCGTACCGTGAGACGAGCTAACAGACTCGCTGGAAATTACCCGAGATACGCAGCGATCTGAAATCGAGGTAGCCGATCTGATCTAGCAAGTCATCGTCTCCTTGCAGTATGGTTCAACGCGATACTGCACCCGCTCCTCGCAGGTTAGGTCGCGCACGCAGCGGTTCGTACTAACCCAGCCCCGCAGCTGATCCAGCGACAGATCGGCGATCTGCCACTCGATGAGCGCGCCGTCGAGGGAGACCGAGAATGCGGTCTGGCCATTGGGACTGAAAGCCACCGAGTTCGGAGAGACCGCGATGTCGTGGCCTTTGAGACGATGGATGATCTCGCCAGCCTGGACATCCCACATCACCGTGACATCGGCCATGTCACCTGTGAGAAGGCGACTTCCGTCGGGTCTGACCGCCACGGCAGCAAGTGGCGTACCCTCTGTTTCGAAGCGGCGGAATTCGGCTTGGCCTTCGAGGTTCCACAGCCTCAGGCTGCCAATGGATTGAAGGCCTTGTAGCCTCCAATTTCTTGGTCGAACCCGAAAGCATAGAGGCAGAGGGAGACACAGTCACCGTTGTGGCCAACGTCTGGGCGGATGAGTCGCGGGCGATGGGGATCGCGCCTCTGGTGACCATCGATGTCTACACCGTGCAAAATAGGCTGATCACGAGCCAGACGTCTATGCTGGTGGGCTTTCATACACCTGACTGGCTCATCATCGGCTGCATCTGGGCTAGCACTTTGTGGACGATGTCGACATAACGAAGGTCATTCATGAAGCCGGTCAACTTGACCAGGGGTGTGACGGCCATGGCAGGGACCTGGCTTAATACCTTCTTGGGAGGGTGCCCTTCCACGGGCTGATTCTTCTGTTTGACGAAGAGCAGTTTCGAGAGTACAATATCGTTCATCTGGTTGGACATGTGCAGGATATTGGGAGCACTCGGCAGATTTACGGTGTCTGAGGTTCTTCAGAGCAGAGAGCAAGGCGGGCTAACAAGCTCATGCAGCCGAGCGCCTGATCGAGTATCTTATGGTTGCTGGTCTCATTCTTGCATCGTATCACTTCTTGTTTGGCATACTGTTTCACCCAGCGGCGACAGCTGCACGGCACGCTAGGCGTAGTAATCTGCAGAATTCTGTGAGGAAGTCCAGTGAAAGACACGACATTAGACCATTCACGCTATTTCTGGCAAGGTGAGAAGGTAAGGTTGCGTCCGCTACAGATCGAAGATGCCGAGCAAAGCTTTGCGAGTTCACTGGACAGTCCTTCCCGACAATTTCTCCAACTCGGTATCGAATTACCGACCTCGGTGGAACTCCAAAGGACAATTCTAGAGAAGTATGGTGGATGCAAAGATGTCAATGGTGTCGTAGTGTTTGCGATAGAGAGTCTTGAGGGTGATCATATAGGCGGAATATCTCTGCATAGCCGAGATGAAAAGAATGGGTTGTTTAGCTTCGGGATTGTCATAGACCGACAGCATCGAAGGCAGGGATATGCAGAGGACGCGGTACAGATAGTATTGAGATACGGATTCTGGGAGAGGCGATATCAGAAGTGCAATTCAGCGTGTCTACATACGAACGAGGCATCGATAAGGTTGCACAAGAAGCTGGGTTTCTTGGAAGAAGGACGGCGACGGAGACAGGTATACTTCAATGGTGAGTTTCACGATGATGTATTGTTTGGTATGACACTAGAGGAGTTCGATGCGCAGGAGAGAGGTTGAACCTCTGCTGCGCCCAACCACTCGCTGGAGCCATCCTGACTATCATGAGCTTGTTCAGCATCGGTACCCAGGTAGATAGGCTGAAAGAGTTGAATTCTTGGTGCTCCAGTTGACTCGTGAAGCAGCGTGACAGTAGTTAGCTCGCCAGTTACGTGAATCGAGTGTTTGCCGCCGTCTCTGTATGATCGACAGGTAGAACGTCTACATGCCCTTGGCGAAAGGAGTTTGAATCATGGGCAAGGTTGGAAGCAGTGTCGAAATCCAAGTTCCGGTTGAGAAGGTAGTCGCCTTTCTAGAAGACTGGCACAATGCTGAGAAGTGGTATGAAGGAATCCACGACTGGAAACCCACAACTGAGATGACAACGGGCAACGGTGCAAGGTTCTCCTACAAAGTGAGAGACCTGGGATGGGAGATTGACTATGAAACTGAGCTCTATGACCATGTAAAGAATCGAGCATTCAAGCTCAGGTCCGTCAAGGGGCCGAAAGTAGACGAGCAATACTCTTTCGAGCCGGTCGAGGGCGGAACACAGGTAACATATAATATGGATTACGAAGTTCCCCTGCCAATTCTGGGTGGTCTCTTGGATATGTTGGTATTGAAATCTATCTGGGCCAAGCGGGTTCAAGCAAACTTGCAGAATCTGAAGAGGCTGCTGGAAAGCTGACGCTCGGACACATTGTTGGAGAACGTTGTCACACACAGCGACGACGGTATGCGCGCGGCTCTTGGCGAATTTGGGCGGCGCATCTCCTTCACATGAGCATGGATTTCAAAACGGGAGAGAAGAGCATATCTTATGGACTCCAACATCACAGAAAAAAGGTACGCACAGGTTTCATTGCGCCCGGTTGATCAAGACAACTGGCGCCATGTTGCGAACCTAAACGTTTCTGAAATCCAGCGTGAATTCGTGGCCGAGCCGTCTTACTACTTGGCTCTCTGTTGTTATGGCAACGATTGGCATCCGCTTGCCATTTGCTTGGATGAGCAAGTAATCGGATTCATGATGTGGGCCCTAGACCCGGCTGATGGAAGCTGTTGGCTGGGAGGAATCTTGGTCCACCAAGGTATGCAGAAACGCGGATACGGGACACGTGCAGTGCAAGCTGCAATAGCGATGTTAAGGGACAAGTACGGGCACAGGAACTTTGCCCTATCCTATCAACCCGCCAATCTTGTGGCAAGACGTCTTTACAGCAAACTGGGCTTCATAGAAACGAGTGAATGGGAAGACGACGAGATTGTGGCACGCTTGTCGCTCCCAGAATAATGCACGTTATCTTCGGTTGGTCTCCGCCTGGATTATCGCGGCCCCATCTTGGCAAGGCCAAAGAGATTGCTTGCCAGTTCCAGCCACCCAGACAAAGTACTTTGCCCTCTTCGCCTTCGCTGCGATCATCCCCGGAGAGTAGCGTAGTGGGGTCGGCATCCTGTGTCGATTAAAAGACAACGCCGCCGACCTTGTCGGTTGCGTTGCCGTCGTTGGCGCCTGCGCCAACGTAGGTCATCTCCCGCACTACATAGTCCAAGATCTCTTCCGTGATGGTCCGAAAAAACTCGTTGCCGGTCAACTGCCAGGCGTGGACGCGCAGCGGACGCAGGCCAGTTGGGTGTTGTCGTACGGCATGCGCTCAAAGTAGTGTACGCAATGTGCAAACCACTGCACAGGGCTTGGTACTGACGGCCCGACTGGTGTTGGGCGCAGCGAGCTCACGCTAGCTCTTCGAGCAGCGCTTTGGCCTCTTGCAGATCCGGCGTGTCAAACCCTTCGGTGAACCAACCATAGATCTCGGCCAGCATCCGATGTGCCTCGTCGTTCCTGCCCTGCTGGTGCCACAGGTGCGCCAGACTCATCGTTGCCCGTAGCTCCCACGACTTGGCACTTTGGCCACGGGCCACCTCGATGGCGTGCTGCAGGGTGGCTTCGGCATCAGCATCCTGTCCCAGCATGAGCAGAAGCTCAGCCCGCAGACGGCGAAGCTCGACCTCCCACTGGCGCTCGTCTGTCTCTTCTACGATGGCGAGTGCTCTATGCAGGATGGCCAGACCTTCCTCGGGCTGCCCAGCCAGGGCCCGCGCCTTGGCGAGCGCGTAGAGCCCATTGACCAGGTAGCACTGTGCGCCAAATGCCTCGTGAGCCGCGACGCCCTCGCGAAGCTGCGCCATTCCCTCTTCGACCTCACCCAGCATGACCAAGGCCTGCCCGCGGTAGACGATGCCATACGCCAGCCAATTGGCAAAACCCCTTTCGGTCGCCAGTTGCACCAGCGCCTCGGCGTGCTCCAGCAAAGCAGACGCGTTCCGGAGCATCACCTGAAACAAGCAGCCTCCATAGGTGAGGACGTCGGCCAGCGTGAAGGGGTGGTCGAACTCCATGGCCAGAGCCAAAGCCTCCTCGCTTCGCTTGGACGCCTGCTCAGGATACCCAAGGGCCCAGAGACAACACGCATGATAGGCCATAGCGCTTGGGCCGCCATCTGCTCCGCTAAGGAACACGAGGGAACGGTGGTATTGGGGTTCATAGAAAGCAAGCATCTGCTCGAGATGGGCGCGGGATGCCGCAAAGTCTCCGAGCGCGAAGAGTATGAATCCCAGACGCCAGTGGCCTATCGCCTCGAGCAATGGGTCTGCAGTCTGTTCAGCTAGGTGGATCGTTTCCTCCACGAGCTCACGAGCGCTGTGATGCTTGGCCCCCACATAGTGCATCGTCGACAACTGACCGAGGATCAGGTACAAGTCAGAATTCAGTCCCGTCTGCAGGGATAGCTCGCGGGCCCGCTTGTAGGCCTTTTCTGCCTCATGGGGGTCAGTGCCCTGCCAGGCCATCCCCAGGGAGATCTGCAGAGGAAGCTCTTTCTGTGCACGCTCGGGGGAGTCGGGTAGGGTTAGCAGCAGATCCAGGGCTGTGGTCAGCTGAGTGCGTGCTTCCCGGTAGGCGGACAGCTGAACAGCCCTTTCCCCGGCTTGGCGTAGATAGTGGATCGCCTTGTCGACTATCCCCGCCTCCTGAAAATGCCAGGCCAACTGCCCCGCCATGGCCAACATCGTCTCCGGTTGGCCCTCGTATAGCGCCTCCAGAGTATCGCCAATGGCCTCGTGCAGGTAGGACCTTTCCACGTCGTCCAGGCTGCCGTAGAGATACCTTTGGAACAGAATATGGCGGAAGCGGTACTGCGACAGGCGCCGACCGTCCATGCGCTGGATACCCTGAGCGCGTACTAGGCGATGCCGCCTGTCCAGGTCGCGGCTCAGTCGCATGACGACGTCACGTTCGCCGACCCCTTGCACCCGGGCCACCACCTCGGCCGTGAACACCTCACCCTCTACACTAGCCACCTGCAGCGCCGCTCGTAGGGGCTCAGCCAGGCGGTTGATACGCTCGGCGACGACCGCCTCGACCCGAGCAGGCAACGCCTCCCAGTCCAGCGCTGGCCCTTCGACCCACCGACCCTCCGGGTCCCGTAGCAGGTCTCCCTGCTCCTGCAGGCCTCGCAGCAGCTCGACAGTGAAGAGGGGATGGCCGCGGGTCTGGCGATGGAGCATCTCTCGGAAGGCGTGACCGAGGAGGTTGGGCTCACTGTCCAGCAATGCGTCAACGAACTCCCGGCTTGCAGCTGCCCCCAGATTCACGGTGATATCGCCAAAGTCGCGCTGGAACTCGCTGACCACGGGTTCCAGGGGATGCCGCTCCCTCTGTTCGGCGCCCCTCGCTGGGCCAGGACGACCCAGGGCAACCTCCTCGGGCCGATAGCTGCCGGTTATAAGGAGACGGGAGCCGACCAACTGGCGACCGAGGTGGAAGAGGAGGCTGGTGGAGCCCAGGTCAGCCCATTGTAGATCGTCCACCACAAGGAGCAGTGGGCCTCGTTGGGTCAGGGCTTGTAGTACCCGGGTATATTGCTCGAAGAGGTCGCTCTGCAGCGGCCCGGCAACTGCAGAGACGCCATCAGGCGTGCGTTCCCCCGGCTGCTTCAGGCGTACCAGCCAGCCGGCCCGCGTGACCCCATAGGCTACCGCACGCTTGAGTAGCGCCGCCCGAGGGACAAAGGTATCAATGAGATCGGGGCCATCTTCCACCAGGGCCTGAGCGGCCAGGGGGAGAGTCTGCCACAGGCGGCGTGCCTGCTCCCGAGTCATGGCTCCGGCGGCCCACTGGGCTTCAACGTCACCTGTCAAGAGGCACAGGATCTCGCGAAAGGGCAAATAGGGATCGCCGATGCCAGTGTGGGCGTTGCCCTGCCCTCCGGCGACCAACAGGTCAGGATGGGCCTCCTGGGCGCGCCGCGCAAAGGCGTGTAGCAGGGCCGTCTTCCCGCTGCCGGCATCTCCGGTGACGAACACCACCTGCCCCTGCCCTGCCAGTGCCCTGTCGAGGAAGCAATCCAGCCGCGCCAACTCACGCTCGCGGGCGACGAACACAGGAGGTTCCTCGCTGGCCGATCCTTCCGTCGCCAGGAACGGAGGCAGAGAAGCTGACGGAACAGGAGGAGGAGCGGGAGAGACGACAGGCGCTATCAACTCCCCATCCCGGATTCTCTCGTACAGCGCCGTGGTTTCTGCGGCAGGCTCTACTGCGAGTTCCTCAGTGAGCAGTCGGCGGCAGGTCTCGTATTGAGCCAGCGCGGCACCCCGCTTGCCGTCGAGGGCCAGTGTACGCATCAGTTGCCGGTGCACCCCCTCGGCCCACGGCTCCAGCTCGATGTGCCGCCGCGCAAAAGATTCGGCTTGGTCGTATTCGCCCTGTTGCTCGTAGGCAACTGCCAGGTGGTGGAGGACAGAGGACATCTGGCGCGCGAGCCGCTCGCGCGTGAAAAGCACCCACTCTTCGAAGGCAGCGCTATCGCCGACGGAGAAACCCTCAAGAAAGCTGCCCCGGTACAAGGCGATGGCCTGCTTCAGAGCCGACGGATCTTCGAGGCTGCTGACCAGATCGGCGAAACCCGCCACATCAAGCCAATGGTCGCTGGCAGCGTTGAACTCGAGAGTGTCACGAGTGATGAGCAAGAAGGATGGCTCTACAGTGCGGTCGCCGATTGCGCGACGGAGGTCAGACAGGGTGTAGCGTAGGTTACTGAGCGCATCCCGGTCAGGCCAATCGGGCCACAACAGCCCAGCCAAGACCTCGCGATGGTGCGGCCGGTCGGCTTCAACAGCGAGATACGCCAGCAGTGCCCGGACCTTGTTCGATTTAAAGTCCGTGACTGGTTGCCCATCCAGCGTCACTTGGAAAGGCCCCAGCAAGGAAAGCGACAAACGTGCCATCCTGTTCCCCCGATCGAGGCCAGAGCACCTTCAGTGTCCTTGAACATTATACAACAGAAAGTCCGCTTTTTCAACCTTCGCGCGATGGGCATAACGCAACATGGACAAACCACATGGGTTGCGCTGGCGGCACGGGTGACTTTGTGAGACCTCATACACCCATGTGATCCCCGCCCTCAGTTCGAGCCGCAGGAGGTCTAGGGAGTCATCGTCTCCCTGCAGTATGGTTCAACGCGATACTGCGCCCGCTCCTCGCAGGTCAGGTCGCGCACATAGCGGTTAGCATCAATCCAGTCCAGCAGCTGATCCAGCGGTAGATCGGCGACCTGCCACTCGATGAGCGCGCCGTCGAGGGAGACCGAGAATGCGCTCTGGCCATTGGGACTGAAAACTACGCCAGGCACCACAGCCGTGTGACCCTTGAAGCGCCTCAGTTCCTCACCCGTCTCGAAATCCCACAGGATGACCGCGCCATCCTCTGCACCCGAAATCAGGTAGTGTCCATCAGGGCTGACGTCAAGACTCCACACCCAAGCATTATGCCCCAGGTAGCGGCGAATGATCTCGCCTGTATCAGCATTCCACAGGGTCAGGCTGCCATCGGCTGAGGCGGAGAGGACGGTATTCTCATCCGGGCCAAAGGCGACGTCGAATACCAGGTCAACGGGACCTTCGAAGCGTCGGATCTGCAGGCCGGTCGCCACGTCCCAAAGGGTGAGGTTGGAGGAAAAGACCGAACCGGTGAGAGCTCGGGTTCCATCGGCGCTGAACACGATACTCACTATGTCATCGTCAGTATCAAAGCGGCGAATCTGCTCGCCGGTCGCCACATCCCAGAGAATCAAGTCATCATTTCCCTCGTCTCCCTGAGAGCCGCTGAGCGCCATACGACCATTGGGGCTGAGGGCCGCACTCCTGAGAATCGATCTATGTCCCTCGAAGCGACGGACCTCCTGGCCGGTTTCGAGGTCCCACAATACCAGGCTCCTGGCGTTGGTATCGCCAAAAGCATCACCGGAAGCGACCAACGCGTATTTGCCATCGGGGCTGAGAGCCACCGAGTTGGGATTGACCGTAACCCCGTCGCCTTTGAGGCGGCGGATGATCTTGCCCTCCTGGACATCCCACAGCGCCGCTACATCGGCCATGTCGCCTGTGAGAAGTCGACTTTCGTCGGGACTGACCACTACAACAGCAAGTGGCGTACCATCTGATTCAAAGCGGCGAAATTTGGCCTGACCTTCGAGGTTCCACAACCTCAGGCTCCCGTCGGTCGCTCCGGAGAGAGCCAGGAGCCCGTCAGGGCTTATTGCAGCGGACGTCATGTCTACAAGCTCAGCCTGACGAGCGGTCAGCAAAGTCTGAACTTCCCGCCACTGCTCGATGTCCCACAGGCGCAAATCGGTGCCAATACCGCCGATCAGCGCGGTGCGGCCGTCCGGGCTGAGTGTGATCCACGTTGGCGTACTGCCAAAGGCTTGTTGGCGGAGTTCCTCGACCGTTTCAAGGTCCCACATGCGGACTGTGTTGTCGCCGGTGGACAGCATCGTGCGCCCATCATGGTTGAACACTGCGTCCCTTGCCTCGGATGTGTGTCCTTCAAAGCGGCGCATCTCCTTGCCGGTCGACACATCCCAAAGGATCAAGAATGTATCATCTGAACTGGAGAGAGCGGTCTGGCCATCCGCGCTGAGGGCTACACTGTTGACTGGGCCCGTGTGGCCCTTGAAGGGGTGGAGGGCTTGTCCCGTGCTGACATCCCACAAGATCAGCGTGGCGTCGTCTGAGCCAGACAGGGCGGTCTGTCCTTCGGGGCCAAGAATGAGACTGTTCACCCCACCTGTGTGCCCTTCGAAGCGGCGGATGGCTTCTCCGGTGGTCACGTCCCACAGGATCAGCGTACCATCGCCTGACCCGGAGAGGATGGTTTCGCCATCTGGACTGAAGGCGGCGGCATTGACCCAGCCGGTATGGCCTTCGAAGCGACGCAGCTCAGTCCCGGTCTCCGCCGCTGTGCTAACATCCCACAGGATCAACTCACCTTGAGAACAGGTGCCGTCTGAGCCAAGGTCACTACAACTGCCGGATAGGGCGGTCGTGCTATCCGGGCTGAGGGCAACATCTCGGACGCTGTTGCTGTGGCCAGCCACTACAGCGCGGGTTCCCGGCCCCAGTGCAATGCTCGATAGCGTGCGCTTGGATTCCGGTGGGGGCTGGTCCATGTGAACCGCTTCCACCGCCAGGGCCAGCGCCAGGTCGACTTGCCCGCTTTCTTGGGCCTGCTGCGCACTGGCGGCCAAGACCAAGCTATGATTGACAGCCGCCTCGTGTTGGGCGACGGTACGAGCGTTGAAAGCCAAGACCGCCAGACCGAGGGCTATCACCAGGCCGCCGGCAAGCGCCAGAATGGTCCACCGCCGCCGCCGCTCCCGTTCGGCTTGTGTGCGCTCCTGCAGTTCAACACTCGCCTGAATGAACCTCGCTTCGGCTGGGCTCAGCTCTCCCCCGCGCTCGGCAAGCCAGCTCTCTGCCTGCGCCAGGGGCGCGCCGCGCAGCAGCGCACCTTCGTCGCGCTCACTCGTCTCCCAGCTCCGCAGTGCGACCCTCAACCCCTCCTGCCAGGTGCGGAAAGCACGGGCGGCATCCATCCAGGCTCGTAAGCGTGCCCAACGCTGAATCAGTGCCTCGTGGACCACCTCCACGACCTCTTGGCCGCCACTGTCCCGCCCTGTCACGACCAGTCGCTTGTCGGCCAG
>JASFOV010000100.1:0-11100 GCA_050116355.1 Anaerolineae bacterium | reverse complement strand
TTTGGGACCGTGGGGCGAGGACAATGTCAGTAGCTGTGCCGCATCATCGATGAGCAGATCGGCCTGCATAACGAATTCCCCTTCCAAGTCTTTCGGATATGGCCAAAAATGCAAGTGTGGGGTGGCACGACAACACGGGCTGCCTCATCAGAGGCAGCCCGCGGGATTCAGTCCGCAGATTCTTTGGTATCCGGGTGCCGGTCAGCGCCCTTTCGCCCCTGCAACAACTCGATGGCATGGGGCAAAGCGGGCAGGATTGTTTCCAGATTCTCGCGCACGGCCTTGGGACTGCCCGGCAGATTCACGATCAGCGTTCGACCGCGAATGCCGGCCGCCGCCCGCGAGAGCATGGCATGGGGGGTGACGGCCAGGCTAGCGGCGCGCATGGCCTCCACCAACCCCGGCGTCTCCCGTTCGATGACAGCGTGGGTGGCCTCGGGGGTCACATCACGGGGCGCAAAGCCGGTGCCACCGGTTGTCAGCACCAGGTCCAGCTTCCTACCATCAGCCCAGGCGCGCAAGGTGGCAGCGATGCGCTCCCGGTCATCCGGCAGGATCTCTTCCACCTCGATCTTGATCTGTGCCCCCGACAGCTCAGCCAGGGGCCCTAACGCCATCTCACGGATCAGGGGCCCGCTGAGATCTCGATACTCCCCGCGGGCCCCCCGGTCGCTGAGGGTCAGAATGCCAACCCGGATCGAGTAGGACATGCTAGATATCGGCAAAATAGCTAGCGCAGGCGCGGTCGATCATCGCTCTGCTCACCTTGGGCGTTTCGCCTAAATACAACGCAATGTCGTGGATTTGGTCCAACAGATCCCGGGGATGGCAAGCTCGCAGATTTCGCTTGGCCGCGATATAGTGCTTCTGCATCAGGTAGACAAAGGCCTCAGTCGGCAGGTCCCAGTTGCGCATGTCGCACTCGCGCTTCAAGATTTCGTAATAGATCCGCTCGTCCGGAAAGTCGATCTTGAGCTTGTGGCGGATACGCCGCAGGAAGGCATCGTCCACCAAGTCCCGCGGATCCAGGTTGGTGGAAAACACGATCAACTCATCAAACGGCACTTCGATCTTTTTGCCAGTCTGCAAAGTCAGGAAATCGACGCGCAACTCCAGGGGCACGATCCAACGGTTGAGGAGGTCCTGGGGCCGCATCAACTGGCGTCCAAAGTCGTCGATAACGAATAGACCGTTGTTGGCTTTCATTTGGAGCGGCGCCTCGTAGGTCTTGGAGATGGGATCGTAGACCAGGTCCAGGTTGTGCATGGTCAACTCGCCGCCGACAATGATCTCAGGCCGCCGGATCAGGATCCAGCGGCGATCGAGCCTCCCCCCTCGACCGGCCCCGGTCCCTTGCGACTGGTTGTTCGCTATCATGTCAGAGGCCCGCTTGTGGTTCATTTCGTCAAAGATACGAACGATCTGACCATCGACGAGGGCCGTGTACGGAACATAGACGTACCCTTCGAGCATGCGGATGATGCTTTTGGCGACAACCGTCTTGCCGTTCCCCGGTGGACCATAAAGGAATAGGGAACGTCCCGAGTTTACCGCGGGACCCAGGCGGTTCACCAGATCGCCACTCAAGACCAGATGCGAGAGTGCTTCACGCACCGTGTTCGGCCCCACCTGCAGATCGTCCATCTTCTGCCGGAGCACCATCTCATTGTAGCGCTCGATGGGGACCGGAGCCGGGCCAATATACTGATCGCGTTCCAGCGCCTGAATGGCACGCTCGCCGCCCTTGCTCGAAATCACCCACTGGTATCCCCGTTCACCAAAGCCCTTTGAGCCCGAGATCTCGACATATTCTTCTCGCTTCAAAAAGTCGAGGATTTTCTCCATCACCCCCACAAAGGGCAAGGCTAGAGTCTCTGCGATCTCGGCACTGCTCATATCGCTCTTGTAGTAGATGAGTTTGAGCGTTAGATCGGCCAAGAAGCCCATCGGCAACTCGGTCTCTTCGATCGATCCCGGCTCGGGAATGTAGGACTCGACGCTCTTGTTTGGTGTTGGTCGTCTACTCACTTTGTCCCTGTCTCTCTTTCTCGTTGATCGCCAGTCAAGAACGGCTTTCAACGCCCAGACACAGATTATTCATGCAAGAACTCGCGCCAAGGACCATCGATGCCGTCCTCGGTCACACCATAATACACGTGAAGCTCCCCATCCGGCATCCGCTGGACCAGGTCGTAACGGATCTTGCCTGCTCGCTTGGACGAGTGTCGCAAGCCCAGGCGATTGTTGGTCGAACTCCATTGCACCTGATCCGCTTTGATCGGGTCGTTTTCCAGTTGCGTGATCGCATAGCGCCACAGCTTACGCGCAGAGGAGCGGGTCACATTGCGCACAATGCTGCCATTGCGCAAATCCTTCATCGTATGGTAGAGAGTGCCCTTGCGTTCTACCGACTCCAAGATCTGCACGCCTGTGCCGGGCGGCTCGACCCCGCCGGTGACCACCGCAGACTCTTCTGCTTCCTCGTCCGTGGCCGTGTCCTTTGCCCCAGCCTTTAGCGCTCGCTCGACCAGGGCCAAGAGCTCGTCCCGCATGGCGATGTTGGTCTCGGACTCTTGGCGCAAGTAAACGGTTGTGCCATCTATAGCATAGGGCACATCCGATCCCAACGGCACACTCAGTTGCAGAACCTGGCGCCCATGCGTCTCAACCGTAGTGATATCCAGGTCCAGAGGCGGCGTAATCTTGCGATTGATCTCCGCCTTGAGCGTAGAGATTGCCTCGTCGGGATTCTCTACGCCCACGGGTAACACCTTCGGATCGGCTTTGACGCCCACGTATACGGTCCCACCATTGGTGTTCGCCATCGCCACCACATCGCGTAGCACCGCGTGCAGCCGGCCTCCCTTTTTGGTCATCGTCTCGTGGAACGACTGTACGATACTGGGCCCCTCTTCCCGCGCTGCCTGCACATGATCATAGGGAGCCTTGGCTGGACGGTAGGGTCTGGTCCGCGAGAAATCCTCCCCAAAAAACACCGCTTTGATGGCTTCAAAGGACGGCTCGGGTAGCTGGATCTCTGTGACCCGCTCCCCCCATCCCAGCCGGCCTCGTTTCTTGGGGTCGCGGTTCAAGTTGTGGGCGTCCGAACCCTGAATACAGTGCATGCGCCGGGGGTATTCGGGCTTGCGCCCACTGAAGAACCAAGCGGTAGTACGGCGCCCGCGTTTCTCGAGGTCGGTGACCTCGAGTGCGTGCAGGTGCCGATCTTGTGTATAGGCGATGCGCGTTTGTCCGCCAAAGTCGACGCCTTGTAGCGCTACGCCATGACTAGAATTTGCGTGAGCCGCAATCGCCAGCCCACCGGCCTCATCGATGACACGATAGGCCGTCAGGACATCGGCGGTTGCGCCCACTTCCGTTGCGCCCTCATCCAGCTTACCGGTTGGCACATTTAGCTCCAAAAGCAGATGCTCGAGGGCGCGAATACTTATCTCAGGCGGGAAAATGCCCAAGACGTGAAAACCCAGAGTTGCTGTGAACTCAAACCCTGGCAATACCAAAATCTTGTTTCCGATGCGCCGGTACTCATCCAATCGTCGCTTTTCTTCTGGCTGGATACGCTTCAATTCTTCCAGCAAATTGAGCTGCTCAATCTCTGACTGTAGGGCAGCACATCCAGCGACGGTATTATGGTCGGTAACAGCAATAATATCCAACCCCTGCATCTCGGCTTTGTGCAATAAATCCAAATAGGTCACCCCCGGATCTTGCCAATCGGCCGACGCGGGCGTGTGGAGATGCAGATCCATCTTGTACCATTGCATCTTGCTCCTTCTCTTTTTTGCCACGTCAACTCCTTAAAGGATATGCAATAGGATGATAAGTCGTCTATTCGATTGTCATTCGCCTTGCTCCGATAGGCCCTCCTCCTCAATCTCAAAGCCAGCATCCTCGACCGGCTCATCTGCACCCTCAGCCAGCGGCGTGGTCACATCCTCAGGCGCTCCAGTTCCATCGCGCAGCGCCGCAGCAAAGACATCATCCACCCGCTCGGCAAATACAAAGGTCATGTTGTCCCGGATCTCCTCCGGGATATCCTCCAAGTCCGCCTCATTCCGGCTGGGCAAGATGACGGTGTCGATACCGACCCTCGCTGCGGCGAGCACCTTTTGCTTGATGCCCCCCACGGGCAACACCTGCCCGCGCAGCGTGATCTCGCCGGTCATAGCCACATCAGCCCGTACGTTACGGCGGGTGAGTAGCGATACCAACGCCGTAGCCATCGTCACACCTGCTGATGGACCATCCTTGGGCACTGCCCCCGCCGGCACATGGATGTGCAAATCACTCTTGGCAAAGACATCCTCCGGAATGTCCAGCGACGCCGCTTTGGAGCGTACATAGCTCACCGCCGCTTGAGCCGACTCCTTCATGACATCACCCAGCTTGCCGGTCAGGATCAATCTCTTGTTGCCGCGCATCTGCGTGGCCTCAATGAATGTGATATCCCCGCCCGCCGGCGTCCAAACCAGACCGGTCGCCACCCCCGGGATTTCTGTGCGCTCCGCAGCCTCAAGATAGAACCGCGGTTTGCCGAGATATTCGGCGAGGTCATCCCCCGTCACACTAACCGAGATTCCCTCCTGCTCAGCCACCTTGGTTGCCACCTTGCGACATACCGTTCCAATCTGGCGCTCCAGATTGCGCACGCCCGCCTCGCGGGTATAGTCGCGGACGATCATACGGATTGCCTCGTCCTCGAAACGAATCTCTTCCTCACGCAGCGAGTTCTCACGGATCTGCCGCGGTACCAGGTACTGCTGTGCGATGTGTAGCTTCTCCTCCTCGGTATACCCATCCAGATCCAGAATTTCCATCCGGTCGCGCAGCGGTGCTGGGACAGGCGAAAGCATGTTGGCCGTGGTGATGAACATCACCTGGCTCAGGTCAAAGGGCACGTCCAAATAATGATCTCGAAAGTCGCGATTCTGTTCGGGGTCCAGTACTTCCAACAATGCAGAGGACGGATCACCACGCCAGTCGGCGCCCACCTTGTCGATCTCGTCCAGCATAAAGATGGGGTTCTTGGTACCCACCCGCTTCAAGCCCTGGATGATCCGACCTGGCATGGCGCCAATATAGGTCCGCCGGTGACCCCGGATTTCGGCCTCGTCCCGCATGCCACCCAGACTCATACGGATGAATTTGCGACCCAATGCGCGGGCAATGGAACGGCCCAGGCTGGTCTTGCCCGTACCCGGCGGGCCGACAAAGCATAGGATCACTCCCTCACGCTCCTCGCGTATATGATCCTGCACCTCTTGTTCCGCTCGTTCCTCGCGGCGCTCAAGCTTGAGCTTGCGCACAGCCAGATACTCCAGGATGCGTTCCTTGAGGTCTTCTAGATCGTAATGATCCTCGTCCAGCACCTGGCGCGCATGACCGATGTCGAGCTGATCTTCCGTCGTCACCTGCCAGGGCATATCGGTCAACCAGTCGAGATAGGTTTTGATGACCGAGTACTCCGCAGCCTGCGGCGGCATCTTTTCCATGCGACTTAATTCACGCAGCGCCTCTGTCTCCGCTTCCTCGGGCATGCCCGACGCAGCGATCTTTTTCCGATACTCTTCAATCTCGACCGCTTGCTCGTCTTCTTCGCCCAGCTCCTTCTTGATAGCTTTGAGCTGTTCGCGCAAAAAATACTCGCGCTGCATCTTTTCCATCTCGGACTGGGCATCGCTCTGGATCTTGCGCCCAAGCTCCAAGACCTCCAACTCCTTGGTCATAATGGTCGTCAGCTTGAGCAGTTTTTCGCGCACGCTATCGATTTCCAGAATGGCCTGAGCGTCGGGGATTTCCATCCGGATATTGGTAGCGATGAAATAGACCAATTGCCGTGGATCATCCAAATTGATGGCGGCCATCAACAATTCGTCGGGCAACTGCGACACCAAAGAAACCAAACGCCGCAGAAGATCGACAGCGTTACGCATCAAAGCCTCGACCTCGAGGCTCTCCTCAATCTCGTCGGGTAGGACGCCAACGCGCGCCTTCAGATACGGTTCTTCGCCAACCCACTCTTCGATCCGGATGCGCTCGATACCCTGCACGAGCAACCGGATGGTGCCGTCGGGGGCCTTGATCATGCGGTGGATATTCGCTGCCACGCCCACCTGGTACACATCATCGGGTCCCGGCTCCTCGTTCTCTACGTCAAGAGCCGTCACCAGCCCGATCACTTGTTTGTTGACGGTTGCATCATCCACCAACTCGATGGAGCGCGGCTGTCCAACGCTGAGGGCTTGGAAGGTTATCGGATAGACGACGACCCCCCGCAGGGGCAAAACTGCCAGTTCCTCGGGAATCTCGACATCCGCTACGCCTTCAGCATCTTCTATCTCTATTTCGACGACGGTAGATTCGTCCGCCGCTTCTAAATTGACATCCTTGGTTTCGGTCATTCACTCTTCCCTACTTGCGCCGAGTTCTCCACATTGACCACAGGAACTTGGTGAGGCTTGGCTTTGGGCAAGACCACACTCAGGAAACCGTTTTGGTAGGTAGCCTCGATCCGGTCTTCGTCAACCGCCCGCGTCAAATAGACATCGGTTTCAAAGCCACCATATGGAATCTCCATCTGTTGGTAACCAAGCTTGGCGGCAGGATCGTGGCGAACACCGCTCACGACCAACCGCTTGCCATCCAGCGAGATGGCGAAATCTTTACCCTCCATTCCAGCGATCTCTACCTTGACAACAAGATAATCGTCTGTCTCGTACACATCGGTGGGTGGTCGCCAGGTTTTGCGTTGACTCTTGGACACCCATCTCCGGCCTGGCATCGACTCGCGCAACATCCCCAACATTTCTGCATGAATGTGATCCACTTCCCTGGCAGCTCCCTTTCCCGTTTCCGTCATCATACTCCCTCAAGAGCCTGTCAATCTGTAGGGCATCCCACTAAACTTCGAAGCCAATATAGGGGTATACTCACTGACATTCTACCACATTTGGCCGATCTTCTCAAGCTTTTGTCCAGTTCGGACTGAGCTTCCCTCTAGCCCGACCACATCGGCCCTTGAATCAGAACAAGAAGCGTAGTATAATGTTGGCACTCGCAGATGGAGCATAGGCTGAAAGGAAGCGATCGATGACCGCACGAAAGCTTGCACCCTGGATCTTGGCCATCCTGATCGGCAGTAGTGCCTGTGGGGGGACAGCGGATCTTGAGCCGCGACCAGAACCGATCTCGGACGCGACGCTGTCCGTGACGAGCACTGCTTTTGAATCCGAAGACAGCATTCCACCAGAATACAGTTGTGATGGAGAAGACGCTTCTCCCCCACTGTCCTGGTCGGTACCGCCCGAAGGCACCCAAAGCCTGGTTCTCATCGTCGACGATCCCGACGCTCCTGCTGGCACATGGACTCACTGGATACTGTTTGACATCCCAGCCTCCGCCCGCTCCTTGCCACGGGCTGTACCATCTGACGCCATCGTGGATGGAGCCGGGACCAATGGCCGCAACAGCTGGGATCGATTAGGGTATGGCGGACCCTGCCCACCCAACGGCCCAGCACACCGCTACTATTTTACCCTATACGCCCTTGACACTGAGCTCGATCTAGAGGCTGGCGCTGACAAAGCCACAGTCGAACAGGCCATGGCCGGGCACATCCTCACCCAGGGACAATTGATGGGATACTACAGCCGGCCATGAGACTGCTTCATAGCGCCAAGCGGGGCGTATACGCTCGGAGAGGCTACAAGCCGGCCCTCACTATCCAGCACGGCCGGTAATATAATCTTCAGTCATCCTCTCTTTGGGATTGATAAAGACCTGCTCCGTAGCGCCATACTCGATCAGCTCGCCCAACCAGAAGAAGCCGGTCCAATCCGAGGCGCGAGCGGCTTGTTGCATGTTGTGGGTGACTATGACGATGGTGTAGGTCTCTTCCAATTCGCGCATCAGGTCTTCGATGGCCAATGTGGCTTCCGGGTCCAGGGCAGAGCAGGGTTCATCCATCAGGATCACCTCAGGCTCGACAGCTAGCACCCGGGCAATGCACAGCCGCTGCTGCTGACCCGAGTTCAGCGCCAGCGCCGGCTGCTTCAGATCGCCCTTGATCTCTTTCCACAGAGCCGCTCTCTGCAAGCTGGTGCGCACCATATCGTCCAGGCTCCTGGCTTTGTGCATGCCCAGCACCCGGGGACCAAAAGCGACATTATCAAAAACAGACTGGGGGAAGGGATTCGGGCGCTGAAAAACCATACCCACCCGCTGGCGGAGATTCACGACATCAAAAGTGGGAGTATAAATGTTTTCGCCGTCGAGAAGCACCTGACCGTCTACACGTATGCCAGAAATCGTATCGTTCATGCGGTTAAGGCAGCGCAGGAACGTGCTCTTGCCACAGCCCGAGGGGCCAATCAGGGCCGTAATCTGCCGCTCCTTGAGCGAAATTGAGATCCCCTTCAGGGCCTGAAAGTCGCCATAATAGAACTTCAGATTACGCACACTCATCTTTTCTGTATGCTGCATTCCGCCATCTCCTGGTAGGGCAGTGCAACCATCCACCCGCCCACGAGGAAACATTGTAGCAGAAGAAGGGGTGAAAGTCAAAGGACCGTTTTGACCTATGTGCCAGTCAGTGTTATAATCGCCTCGCACGTAGCCAAGCGGAGTGACAAGTGAACAACTGGAAGCAAGTAGGTGCTGGGACCTTGTTGGTCGTGATCCTGCTGATCTGGCCAGCGGCTTGTGGTCCGCGTGAGACAAGCAATACCGGCACCGGCGCCACGACGGGCAGTAGCATCCAGAATAAGGGCTCTGACACGATGGTCAACATGGCGTTGGCTTGGGCGGAGGCCTATGGCCAGATCAAGCCTGATGTCCAAATCGCCGTCACCGGCGGCGGTTCAGGAACCGGGATCGCCGCACTGATTAACGCCACCGTGGACATGGCCAATGCTTCCCGTCGCATCAAAGACGAAGAACGCGAGCAGGCCAAAGCCGGCGGTATCGAACCGGTGGAACATGTGGTGGCAGGAGACGCCATCGCCGTTGTGGTCCACCCCAGCAATCCCGTAGATGGACTGACCATCCCCCAGCTTTCCGCCATTTTCTCCGGCAAGATCACCAACTGGACCGAGGTTGGCGGCCAAGACCGGCCCATTGTCCTCTTGTCCCGCGAGTCCAACAGCGGTACCCACGTCTATTTCTTGGAGAGCGTGGTTCGCCAAGGCGACGCGGAGGACAAGACTCTCTTCTCTCCGGATACGTTGCTCATGCCCTCCTCGGAGGGCATCTCGGCCGAGATTCGACAGAACCCCAACGCCATCGGGTACGATGGGTTGGGGTATGTGACCGACGATCAGAAAGTGGTGGCCGTCGCTCGCGACGAGGGAGCGACCTACGTCCTACCCACAATTGAGACAGTCAAGGATAATAGCTATCCCATCGCTCGCGGGCTCTACATTTATACCGCGGGCGAGCCAGAAGGCGCCATCCGCGCGTACTTGGACTGGATCTTGGGAGCGCAAGGCCAGGCCATTGTGCTGGAGTTGGGCTTTGTGCCTTTGCAATGATAGAATGACTGCCGTTGGGAGTTGATCGATGAAGAGATCTGCTACAAAGAACCGCGAGTTCCTCATCGAGGTCGCAATCCGCGTGACCGGCACATCGGCGATCTTTTTTGTTGTGTTGATCTTTGTCTTCTTGTTACGGGAAGGCGCGCCGGCCTTTTGGAAGATTCCCCTGGACAACTTCTTCGGCGAACGATGGTATCCCAACGAGGGCTTGTTCGGCACATGGCCCTTGATCCTGGGCTCGCTGCTGGTGACAGCTGGTGCAGTCATCATCGCCTTACCTCTGGGCTTGGCCACCGCTGTCTTTATCCGCGAGTTGGCTCCTAACTGGCTGCGTGAGATTCTCAAGCCCCTGATCGAAATTCTGGCCGGAATTCCCTCGGTTGTGCTCGGCTTCCTCGGGATGGTAACCATCGCCCCACTGGTCCGGGAGGGTCTGAATCTGCCCACCGGCTTGACTGCATTCACGGGCTCACTGATGCTGGCCTATATGTCTTTGCCAACCATGATCAGTGTAGCAGAAGATGCCATCGACGCGGTACCCAAGACCTATCGCGACGGAGCTCTGGCCTTGGGCGCCACCCATTGGCAGACGATTTGGCGCGTGGTGCTGCCTGCTGCGCGCTCAGGGGTTATCATCGCCGTAATGCTGGGCATTGGCCGTGCCATCGGCGAGACCATGGCCGTCATGATGGTCACCGGCAACGCAGCCCGCATCCCCAGCGAATGGTACGCACTCTTTTTGCCGGCCCGCACCATGACCGCCACCATTGCCGCCGAGATGGGCGAGGTCGCCCAGGGAAGCCTCCACTACCAGGTCCTCTTTGCAGTGGGCATTTTGCTGTTCGTCGTCACCTTCATCATCAACGCGATTGCGTCGATTGTTGTCATCCGGGGCGGGTCGCGCCGGGGTGGACGGCTGATGGGGTAGCCTCATCATGAGCGAAGGCTTGGTCACAAGGCGATGAGTCGACCTCTTTGGTTTGTTGAACTCGTAAAAGCTGCTTTCCCCAGCCGCTTTCTTGCAGCACAAGCCACCAACGTGCCGCTGCTCGGCGACGTACTCGATCGCTGGCTTTTTGGCGGCGACAAGCTACTCTATCTGCCGCAGGACGGCGTGCTGGCCATCAACCAACCCATCGAGGTTCCAGATGAGATTGTCCTTCCCTCCCAGGTCATAGAGCATTTCATCGAACAAGCTAGCACACACTGGATCATGAACTTCTGTATCTGCCGCGACAGCAACCAATGCCAGGACTATCCCGTCGAGCTAGGCTGCCTGTTTCTGGGCGAGGCCGCAAGGGAGATCAACCCAGCGCTTGGCCGTTTTGTCTCCCGGGAAGAAGCCCTGGCACACGCCCGGCGCTGTCGAGAAGCAGGCTTGGTCCACCTGATCGGACGCAACAAACTGGATACGGTATGGCTGGGCGTAGGGCCAGGGGACAGACTCCTCACCATTTGCCACTGCTGTCCCTGCTGCTGCCTGTGGCGAACCTTGCCCCACCTCGCTCCACAGATCGGCGACAAGGTCCAGCGGATGCCCGGTGTACGC
>JASFOV010000099.1:0-11126 GCA_050116355.1 Anaerolineae bacterium | reverse complement strand
GCCAGCTCGGTCGCGGGTAAGCGATTGACCAGGTCGGCGGCCGTCCGGCCCTGACTGGTGTCCAATCGCATGTCCAAGGGGCCATCCTGGCTGAAGGAGAACCCCCGGTCAGCGCTATCGAGCTGGTGAGACGAGATGCCCAAGTCCATTAATACTCCATCCACCCGGCCAAAGCCGAGTTCGGTGGCGGTCCTACCCAAAAGTCGAAAATTGCTGACCGCATACGTCACCCTGGCGCCAAACCGGCGTAGCTGCGCACGTGCAAAATCGATAGCCTCGGCATCGGCGTCGAGCCCCAGCAATTGACCTCCAGGGGTCGAGCGTTCCAGAATACCTGCGGCGTGACCACCGGCGCCGAGGGTAGCATCTATGTAACGCCCACCTGGCTGGACCCGTAGTCCGGCCAATACCTCGTCGTACAGGACCGGAATGTGTTTCCTGGTCCCATCCATATCCGGTAGATCCATTCCCTCAAGCGACGACAACGCTCAGCTAGATGCCTAGGCTTTCGAACTGAGCGGCGCGCTCCTCTGGGTTGCTGTAGCTGCGCCTTTGAAGTTCCCGCCACATGTCTGGATTCCAAACCTCGCAATGATCGTGCAGGCCAACGATCATGGCCTGCGTGTCGATCTTGGCATAGTCCCGCAGGTAGGAGGGCAAATTCACCCGTCCTTGCCGGTCGGGGACCGAGTCGGATGCTCCACCAAACACCTGGCGGCGAAAATGTCGGGCATTGGGGTTGGTCACAGGTAGGGCGTCGACCTTCGCGGCGAGTTCTTTCCAGCCATCGATCGGGTATAGCCACAGGCAGTTGTCGATGCCCTTGGTCACTACCAACCCGGTGGCCAATTGACCTCGGAACTTGGCCGGGATGGTGAGTCGTCCCTTTTCGTCGATGGTGTGCTCGAACTCTCCAAGAAACATGTGTTCCACCGAACATGTGTTCGAGGATGTTTGGGAGGATTAGTGCCCCACAACACCCCACATTGCCCCACTTCTTGCCACAGTATACCCCACATTCCCCACCTTGGCAAGTTGCCCACCGTCTTGCGTAGAAAGTCGCAAGAATTTTTAATCTTTGCCAGAAGTCGCCGCAGCGATCATTCATCACCGACAGTACCTCTTTGCTGTGCCTGGGATTTGGCGCCCTATGGCAACAATGGTATAATGGCCCGGCCCTGTGCGGGCTACAAACGAGGAGAGGTAGCATAGTCCGGCCGAATGCGCACGATTGGAAATCGTGTGAGGGTAACACCTCCGCGGGTTCGAATCCCGCCCTCTCCGCCATATTGTTCGAGGCACCGCAGGTGAGTCAACGCCTGCGGTGTTCTTGAATGCTTCAGCCATGGGTTACCGTCCCTGGGCCGCCTTGATCATGAAACTGGCCAGAATCCCGCCCAACACCGCCAGGTCCTCGGTTGGCAAATAGTGGCTCGATGCAGCGTCGAACAGGATGTTGACCTCTGCCGGAAACTCATCATCTGCCAGGTGCAGGATGGCCGCCATCCAAACTCGGGGCAAGATGCGGAAGAGAAAGGAGGCATCCCCGAAATCCAGACGCTCTCCGCTCAACGCTCGCGCGCCTTTCTCAAAGCCAACGAGATCGGTGCCAAAGGCTTGGGCCAAGCGCCGGCTGGCTCGTCTCTGGAACGCGTCATCGTAGCCGAGCCCGCCAGGCAAATTACGAAAGGCGATCCACTTGCTGGCCAACGGTGTCCCGTCGGCTTCAAGTAGATAGTGCAACAACAACAGCCGTGTGGCGATGTCCGCATCCGCTTGGTCCGCCACCCGTTGGACTGAGCCCTGCGGCCAGTGCACGTGGAAGAGTCTGCCCATAAAGGGAACCTCGAACCGGCCGCGGTCTGGATCTACTGGCTGGTAGGCAACGGCCGCCCGCAAGCCAGTCTCGCGCGGATCCAGTTCTGGAAATTCGTTCAAGGCCTTCTCCAGGGCTGGGCCGTATGTCTCTTCGGGAGTCCTAGGTTTGGTCTTCATCCTGCTCGCTATCTCCTCGTTACTGACCCGCGTTCTATCTGAATTGGAACCGGGCACCTACTAGCATTCTTGCCTATCATAACGACCTCAATCGTACTCGATGCTTTCTAGCTCATTATACCACAATATCTAGTACTTTGCAAGTCTTTGACCACTAGTCCTAGGGGAAAGCGGCGGTTTCTCGAACGTTTTCGCCTGGATCTCATGGCTCAATGCACGACAAAATCCAGTACCTGTGCCGCTGGCTCCGCAGGTTGCGGGTCTTCTGCGGCTCGGTCGCGCCCGGG
Organism: Anaerolineae bacterium; assembly: GCA_050116355.1. Lineage (GTDB taxonomy): Bacteria > Chloroflexota > Anaerolineae > JAAYZQ01 > JAAYZQ01 > JASFOV01. Next base: position 8,844 of record JASFOV010000099.1, on the reverse strand, counting down.
CTCAATGCTGGTGCGCGTGACCCTGCTAAGCGAAACCGCCCGGCAGATTTGCAAGGCGCCCTGGTTTGTGTTATAATCTCCAAGGTATAGTTGCGGGTATTGTGGAAAAGTGGGGACCCCCCACTTTTCTTATTATCAGAGGACAGTGCAGTAGCGGGCTTCCCGCGCAATCCTTAGCCGGGAAGTCTTGTTCTGCCGAGTGATTTGTCGCGTAGGATTTGGGACCAGCAATTGAAAAGAGTGCGAGGCAGTTTGATATGAGAAGTGACTTCATGTTAGCGATCAACCAGTTGTGCGCTGAGCGCAAGCTCTCGCGCGAAGTGGTCCTGGAAGCCGTCGAGGCTGCCCTGATCTCGGCGTACAAACGCAACTTTGGGGCGGCTGCCAACATTGAGGTCAGCATTGACCCGGCTACCGGCGAGGTCAGTGTGTATGCCATCAAGGACGTCGTCGAAGAGGTTGAGGACCCCAAGCTCCAGATCTCTTTGGAAGATGCGCGTCGCGTGGATTCCGAAGCCGAACTAGAGACCACCGTGCGGTTTGAGAGCACGCCCCGGGACTTTGGGCGCATTGCCGCTCAGACCGCCAAGCAGGTGATTTTGCAGCGCATCCGCGAGGCGGAGCGTGATGCCCAATACGCATCCTACGCCGACCGCGAGGGCGATATTGCCCATGGCACGATCCAGAGCAAGGATTTTCATTCTCAGGATGTGATCATCAACCTGGATGGCGCAGAGGCGCTCTTGCCAGCGCGTGAGCAAGTGCCCAACGAGCGATATCGCCGGGGTACGCGCCTGCGCGCCTATGTCTTGGATGTGCGCCGTGGGAATCGCGGAGCGCAGATCACGTTGTCACGCCGTACGCCCAACTTCCTGCGCCGCCTGTTGGAGCTCGAGGTGCCCGAGGTCTTTAATGGGACCGTCGAGATCAAGGCGATTGCCCGCGAGGCGGGGTCCAGGTCCAAAGTGGCTGTGCACGCTACTCAGGAAGGGGTCGATCCCGTGGGCTCGTGCGTGGGCGTCCGGGGCGGACGCATCCAAAATGTCGTCAACGAGTTGGGCGGCGAAAAGATAGACGTCGTCCAGTGGGATCCCGATGTCGGCACCTTCATCGCCAATGCGCTCAGCCCAGCCAAGGTGATGAATGTCTTGCTAGATGACAGCCCCGAGTCGGGCAAGACCGGTACCGTAATTGTCCCGGACCGCCAGCTTTCCCTGGCCATTGGCAAGGAAGGGCAGAATGCTAGGTTGGCAGCCAAGCTAACCGGTTGGCGCATCGACATCAAGAGTGTGACCGAGGCTGCTGAGGAAACCCTAGGGCGCTTGGAAGACACTGACATGGCGCCCGAGGACATGGACTTGTTGACTCTGGCCGAAGTCTTGTTGCGCAAGCGAGAAGCCGAAGGTCTTACCGACGAGGACCAGAGCCTCATCTCGGCCACCGTTGAAGAGACGTTTGAAGAGGTGGTGGATTGGCCGGAAGAGGAGCCCGAACTCGAAGAAGAGCCTGAAACCAGAGCTGCGGTCGAGGAAGAGGAGGCGGCTGAGGAAGAGTTGGCAGGGGAGGCCGAGGCTGAGCTTGAAGCGGAAGCCGAGGCGGAACCGGTCGCTGGAGCTGAGGCCGAGGAGATTGTGGACGAAGAGGACCTTCCGCTACCGTTTGAGGGTCAGGATATCGAAGACTCGCTAGGGTGGGTCATTACCCAGACGGAGGAGGATTACTACGACGGCTGGGACGATGAGGACGAAGATCAAGAGTACTGGGACGAGGAGCCGGACATCGACAAGCTTCTGGAAGAAGAAGCCGGGACGGACAAAGACAGAAAGAAGAAAAAGAAGAAAAAGGGCCGGCGCTCGCAGGATCGTGGACGCCGATACGACAACTGGAAGTAAGGGAACCATGCTAGACCGGGTGGGCGGCAAGCACGCCAGACGGGCGCTGCTGGTCACGAGCTGTTGGCGCACCTAGGGACCGGAGTACACATTGCCCAAGACTCGTCGCAAGCATATGCCGTTGCGCACTTGTATCGCTTGCCGGCAAAAGCGACCCAAACGTGACTTGATACGTGTCGTGCGGACACCGGAGATGTCGATTGAGATCGATCTTCGGGGCAAGCAGTCAGGACGCGGGGCCTATCTCTGTCCTGATCCTCGTTGCTGGCACATCGCCCTTGAGCAGAATCGTTTGGGGCGGGCGCTCAAGTGCACGATCCGTGCGCAAGATGCCGCCAAGTTGCAGGCTTTTGCTGCTTCTCTTGCGGATGGTGAGCCGGGGATCGAACAGCCAGCAGCGACGGCATAGCCGCGGCGGCGTGCTGCAGGACGCGGGTTAGGGAACGCTTTTTGGCGGGCTAGCACCCAGCAAGGGGACAGGGTGCGCTGTCAAGGGGGAAACAATACGATGGGACGAACAGACAAAAAACAATCGCGATCGCGCCCTGGGGGCGATCAAGCTGGGTCGGCGGACGGATCCGCTCCACAAAGAGTGCGAGTGATCGAGTTGCCCGATTCGTTGACCGTTCGCGATCTCGCACGGGCCTTGCGCATGAGTCCGATCGATGTCATCAAGGAGTTGATGTCCAATGGCATCGTCGCCAGTATCAACCAGGTCATCGACTATGAGACGGCTGAGATTGTCGCCAGTGAGTTGGGCTTTGAAACGTCGCTGATGCGGCCCGATGAGCCGGAGCCGGAGCCTGAAGGTGAGGCGCGGCAAGCCGTCACCATGTGGCAACAGATCCTTCAAGCTGAGCCTGAGGAAAAGCTCGAGCCACGGCCGCCGGTAGTTACCGTTCTGGGACATGTGGATCATGGCAAGACCACGCTGCTTGATGCTATCCGCGAGACCAACGTGGTTGGGGGCGAGTCGGGCGGGATTACTCAGCACATTGGTGCGTACCAGATCCAGAAAAACGGTCGCAAGATCACCTTCATCGATACGCCGGGTCACGAGGCCTTTACTGCCATGCGCGCTCGGGGTGCCCAGGTAACCGACCTCGTGGTATTGGTTGTGGCTGCCGACGATGGGGTCATGCCCCAGACGCGGGAGGCCATCGATCATGCCCGGGCTGCGGGAGTACCCATCCTTGTGGCGCTCAACAAGATGGATCGACCTTCTGCCCGCCCAGAGCGTGTCAAACAACAGCTGTCCGACTTGGATCTGACGGTGGAGGACTGGGGCGGCGAGGTCATTCTCGTTCCCGTCTCGGCCAAGCTTAAACAGGGCATCGACGAACTGCTGGAGAATATCCTGTTGGTGACCGAAGTGGCTAATCTGCGGAGCAATCCTGATCGCCCGGCGGTGGGCACCGTGATCGAAGGTGAACTCGACCGGCACCGGGGCCCGCTGGCCACCCTCTTGGTCCAGGCAGGCACGCTCCATGTCGGCGATGCGCTGTTGATCGGCACAATCTCGGGGCGCGTGCGAGCCATGCTCAATGAGCAAGGCCAGATGGTGGACGAGGCACTGCCCTCTATGCCGGTGGTTGTGCTGGGCCTGTCGGATGTGCCCGAGGCCGGTGAGATCTTTGAAGTGGTCGAGAGTGAGCGCTTGGCGCGAGAGCTTGCCGCTGAACGTGCCGAGGAGGAGCGGCTGGCCACAGCCCAGCCCGCACGGCGCAAAGCCCTTTCTTTGGACGACCTGTTCAGCCGCTTCCAGGAGGGTGAGGTCACCGACCTCAACTTGATCCTGAAGGCCGATGTCCAGGGCTCTTTGGAGCCGATCGTCAATTCGGTCAAACAGTTGGGCAGCGATGATCTCCAACCCAAGATCCTGCACCAGGGCATCGGCAATGTGAGCGAGTCGGACGTGATGCTTGCGTCTGCCTCCGATGCCATCATCCTCGCCTTCCGCGTTGAGGCCGACGAGGCCGCGCGTCGGGCCGCCGCCCAGAACGGCGTCGATGTCCGGTTCTACGAGATCATCTATAAGCTCATCGAAGATGTCGAGAAGGCGCTGACCGGCATGCTTGAGCCCGTGTATGAGGACGTGGTCATCGGCCATGCCGAAGTCCGGGCCGTCTTCCCCATACGCAACCGCGGCAAGGTGGCGGGCTGTTATGTGACAGATGGCGAAATCACACGCAACGCCCAGGTGCGCGTCTTGCGCCATGGGGAGGAGTTGTATGACTCTACCCTGGCATCACTGAAGCGGTTCCAGGAGGACGTGACCGAGGTAAGGGCCGGGTTTGAATGTGGCGCCAGCGTCGCTGGGTTTGACGACTATGAGGAAGGCGACGTTCTCGAATTCTACACCCGGCAGCAGGTGAGCTAGCGGCCATGCCAACACGTCGACAGCGCCAGGTGGCTGAGTTGGTGCATCGAGAGTTGAGTCTGCTCTTGTTGCACGAAGTACGCGATCCCCGGCTCGCCGATGTGACCATCACCGGTTTGGAGGTGACGCCTGACCTGCTCATTGCCCGTGTTTACTTCACCGTACTGGGCGATCAAGACGAGAAACAGGCTGCCCTCCAGGCGCTAGAGCACGCGCGGGGCTTCCTGCGCACGGAGCTCGCGGCCCGGGTTGAGCTCCGGTTTGTGCCCGATCTTGAATTCAGGCCCGATGAAAGCTGGGCGTACGCTCAGCGGATCGAAGAACTGCTGGACGAGATCCGAGAAACGGACCTGTCTGAGGATGACCAAGAAACCGGATGACCTGAAGCGCATCCACGCGTTGATCGACGCCGCCCGCCGGGTGCTCATGATTACCCATGTCGCTCCCGATGGAGATGCCATTGGCTCGCTGTTGGGCCTGGGCTGGTATCTGCAGGCCTTGGGCAAATTGGTCACCTTGGCCTGCGAAGATCCTGTGCCGGATAGCTACCGTTCCCTGCCCGGCAGCGACCGCGTTGTGCAGCGCGTGGATGGCGCCTATGACCTCGTGATCAGCCTTGATTGCAGCGATAGACGGCGTATGGGTTCCGTCTATGACGACGCGTGGACCAGCATCCCCGTGATCAACATCGACCATCACGTCACCAACACCCTCTTTGGCACGGTGAATTGGGTGGACGTCTCCCGAGCCGCTACAGCGCACATTATCCTCGATCTAGCCGATGCCTACCAGTGGCAAACTACGGAGGCGATTGCCACCTGTTTGCTGACGGGCATCGTGACCGACACCCGATCGTTTCGGACTTCTAATGTGGACCGCGATACAGTGCAGGCCGCCCTCCATTTGATGGACGCGGGTGCTTCCTTGAGTGAGGTTGCCCGTCGCTCCCTGGAACAGCGTCCGCTGTCGACCGTCCGGCTCTGGGGTCAGGCCTTCGAGCGCCTGCACTTGGAGGACGGCATCCTGTGGACCGAGATCACCAGCGACATGCGCCGGGCGGTTGGACTGCCGGAGAACGGTTCGAAAGGTCTGGCCAATTTCCTATCGGGTATCCGCGAGGCGCAAGTCGTGGTTGTGTTTGCTGAGCGCGATGATGACACCGTCGATGTTGGCATGCGCTCGGTACCGGGCATCGACGTCGCTCAGGTGGCCCTCAGCCTGGGCGGTGGAGGTCATCCCCAAGCCTCCGGCTGCACGTTGGCCGAACCGCTGCCCGATGTCAAAGATCGGGTGTTGACCGAACTCCGTCGTAGCTTGGCCCAGCAGCGATGAGTGACAACCTGCCGCAGAACGGGTACCCAATCGAGGTGCGGATCTTGGAGATTCCGGGTCGGGGTATTGGTCCAGCTGGAATCGACAGTGGAACCGTCTTGGCTGCGGACCGCAAAGCAGGGGCAGCGTGTCAGCTGCCCAGTGACATGCTCTTGCCCTTCACAGCAACCTTGCGCGTTGGTGGAGACCTCCCTTGGACAGCAGTGCCAGGGCTGCTTCGTGTCGGTTATCCCGATCCCCACAGTTCGGTTGTGCTTGAGATGAGGGAAGGGGACGGCCATGTCTGACTGCGCCAATTGCCCCCAAGCCCAAACCCGCTCCGGGACGGCTTGGACGGCCCCACCCCGTGAGGATCCCCTATCCGGGATCTTGAACGTGGACAAGCCGCCCGATATGACCTCGCACGATGTGGTGGATGTGATCCGGCGCATCGTTGGCCAGCGCCGGGTTGGCCATGCAGGCACCCTCGATCCCATGGCCACTGGTGTGCTGCTCGTTTGTCTTGGCCAAGCCACACGCATGTCCCAATATCTGATGGCGGGTCGCAAGCGATACCGGGCGACCATCGTACTGGGCGCAACGACCGATACCTACGATGCCGACGGAGAGGTAGTGACCACGGGGCAGCGGTCAGACTTTACCCGGGACGAGATGGGGACCGCGCTTCAGGGCTTTGTGGGTAGGATCTCCCAGGTGCCACCCATGTATTCGGCCATCAAGAAGGATGGCAAACCCCTGTATCAACTGGCGCGCCAGGGCAAAACCGTGGAGCGGGAACCGCGTACCGTTGAGATCGATGAAATCTCACTTTTGGATTGGGCCGCGCCGGCCTTGATCATCGAGGTTGGTTGCTCCCCGGGCACCTACATCCGTTCGCTGGCTCACGATTTGGGGCGTGCCTTGGGCACTGGGGCATACCTTGCCTCGCTGGTGCGACTGCAGAGTGGGCGCTTCCGGCTGGAGGATGCGGTCAGCCTCAGCCGTCTCGAGGAAGCGTTTCGCCACGGACAGGAGATGGAATACGTATTACCGCCGGATGAGGCGCTGCTGGAGTGGCCGGCCATGGTTGTTGGGGCGGAAGGAGCTCGTCGTATCAGCCATGGCCAATCCGTGCCGTGCCGGTCGTTGGCTGGTGCGGATCTCGGTGAGCGGTGCCGTGCCTACAGTGCAGATGGTGAGTTTCTGGCTATCATGAGCTATGACAAAGCGCTCGATAGGTGGCGTCCCACCAAGGTATTTGCACCAGCAGGGTCAACGTCCGAATAGGTTGCAATCTGGGCGATCATGAACGTAATCGATGATTTGACAAAGGCCAATCTGCACGAGGGACTCGGTGACAAGCGACCGGAGACAATCCTCACCATTGGCGCCTTTGATGGCGTGCATCGCGGTCATCAGGCCCTGATCGGGCAGGTGGTGGCTCGCGCCCGGGCCACCAACCGGCGATCGGTTGTACTCACCTTTCATCCCCATCCGGCCATGGTCTTGGCGCCCGAGCGCGCGCCACGCTATCTGACGACGCCTGGCGAGAAGATGGCCCTGCTGGAGGGCCTGGGCGTCGATCTGGTGGTGCTGCATCCCTTCAGCCAAGAGGTAGCCGCCACACCGGCCGGTGAGTTCATGACCACCCTCGCGGAGCACCTACAGTTCCGCGAGCTGTGGGTGGGCAGCGATTTCGCCCTGGGTCGCGGTAGGGAGGGAACCGTCCCACGGCTGCGAGATCTGGGCGACCGGTTGGGCTACAGGCTCTTTGTGCTCGATCCTCTGCAGGGGCGCGGCGGTGCGGTTTCGAGCAGCCGCATCCGGGCGCTCTTGGCGGAAGGGCGTGTCGAAGAGGCTTCACACCTGTTGGGCCGCTATCCGAGCCTTTCCGGCGAGGTGGTGTATGGCGCCCAACGGGGCCATACGCTGGGCTTTCCGACCGCCAACCTTGAGGTCCGGCCCGAGCGGGCCGTTCCAGCCAATGGCGTGTATGCCGTGTTTGCGGTGCTCGGCAAGGATCGCTATCCGGCAGTGGCCAACGTTGGGGTGCGCCCCAGTTTCGACAATGGCCATCGCACCGTCGAAACGCACATTTTCGACTTTGACCAGGATATCTATGGCTGCGATCTGGTCGTTGAGTTTGTGACCCGGCTGCGCAATGAGCGCCGCTTTGAGGATATTGACGACTTGGTCTCCCAGATCACCCACGACAGCGAGACGGCCCGCCGTATACTCGATGCTGAACTGCACGCGCCGCGGAGTAAACAACCGGCTGCCGGCAGCTGGCGGCGCACCGGTGTGCCGTGCCCCTACCGCTACCAGGAGATCGAACACACGGCCGACCGGGCCCTAAGAATCTGGGGTCGGGAGCTGCCCGATCTGTTTACGGGGGCCGCGCGGGGTATGTACAGCCTGATGGCCGACCTCGATGGCCTGGTGACCACCGACTGGCTGAGGGTGGAGCTGGAGGCTTTGGATGGGGAGACGTTGCTGGTCGACTGGCTGAATGAACTGCTATTCCTCACCGAGACGGAGGGGCTGCTGTTCGTCGAGTGCATCATCGAATCGCTCCAGGATGACAAGCTTGTGGCACGGGCCGGTGGCATCCGTGCCCCGCTGACCAAGGCGCATATCAAAGCTGCAACGTTCCACAACCTAGCCCTGGTGCAGGATAGCACCGGCTGGTCGGTTGTCCTGACCTTTGATGTGTGACATCGCCCTTCTGCAGGGCTGGTGGACCCTCTTCTGGCGCTCTCGCCATAGAAGGGAATCGTCCCCCATCCGCAGCCGGTCGCTCACACAGATCCATCTCGACCCGAGAGCCGGCCATCCAGCGCAGCCCTATCGCTATTGACTCTCCTCCGTGTTCCATATATAATCAGAGTAAGAGATCCCGTAGGCCGTGGCCAAGCGGTGGCTACGGGCCTGGCGCCTATCGCATTTTCTTCCGTCATCAGGGGCAGCTGCCTGGCCAACGGAGATCTGGCTTCTCTGGCACTGACCCATAGGAAAGGATAGGAGTATGGTTGGCAAGGCTGATGTTGTGCGTATCAGTGAATATGTTTGGGAAGTGCCCAAGGACTTTCGCGCGGATATGAAGGTCCCCGCCCGGATCTACACGAGTGAGGAACTGCTGGAGTCGACCTTTGACGATCGCACCCTGGAGCAGCTGGTCAATACGGCTGCCATGCCCGGCGTCGTCAAGCGCGTGTTGGTGATGCCCGATGCCCACCAGGGGTACGGTCCGCCCATTGGCGG
>JASFOV010000098.1:0-11252 GCA_050116355.1 Anaerolineae bacterium | reverse complement strand
GGGCCTTGCCGGCGGCCGGGGCGCTGTTGTTGTCGACGAGGACCAGGGGCTCGATGTTTTCGAGCAGGCCGACGGCGACGACGGTGTAGTCGGTGCCAGCGGCGAGGTCGAGGTCGGCGTCAATGACGATGGGTTCGGTAGCGCCGGTGGGGCTGACCTGGACGTTGTAGGTACCGGCGGCGAGTTCGGCGTAGTCGGTGATGCCCTCGAAGGGGGCATTGCTAAAGGCAACGGCGCCGTTGACCCAGACGTCGACGGCGGGCGCGTCAGGCGAGGCGTGGACCACGCGGACGCGGGACATGTCTTGGGCCATGGCGGCAGTGGCCATGACCAGACTCAGAACCAGAACTGCGGAGACGATAAAAAGGCGCTTCATTTTTTTCCTCCCTTTGATTATAAGTTACTGAAGCATTGGCAAGAGTATAACACGCATTCAAGATTTTGTCAAGGGTTTGAAAAGATTTCTTATGAATCTCTAATGTGGACAGCACCAGGTATGCTAGGCACCCAGGGCTTCCTGCACCCGATCGGATGTCATAGGCAGGTGGCGCAGGCGCACTGCGGTCAAGGCAAAGAAGGCGTTGGCGATGGCCGGCGCGATGGGACCGATGGGCGGTTCACCCAGGCCACGCGGTTTGCCATCGGGCGCTTCGAGTAGGATCGTCTCGACGTCAGGCGCCTCGCTCATTCTCAGTAACGGGTAACGGTCAAAGTTGCCGGCCTCGATGCGGCCGTCCTTGACGGTGATTTCCTCAAGGAGGGCGGCGCTAGTGCCCATCACGATGGAACCCTCGATCTGGGCGCGCGCGCCATCGGGATTGATCGTTCGCCCGGGATCTACCGCGGCCACGACCCGGTGGACGCGGATCCGGCCGGCATCGGTGTCAAGCGAAATTTCGGCCACTTCGGCGACGACCGTCCCGCCGTCGAGGCCACAGGCCAGACCCTGCGCCCGGCCCTCGGGCAGAGCACCGCCCCAACCCGCGCGGCTGGCGGCTGCCTCTAGGGCGGCGCGCATCCGCTGGCCTAGCGCGTCCTCCGGCAGGTGCGCCAGCCGGAATTGGAGTGGATCCATGCCGGCTTCAGCAGCCAGCTCGTCGAGAAAGCTCTCGATGGCAAAGATGTTGGCCATCAAGCCCAGGCCCCGCCACGACCCGGTGGGTATGGGCATGGGACGCCGCCAGGCAGTTACCTCGCGGTGCGGGAGGGCATAGGGTATCTGTGCCCCCCGCGTAGAGCCAAAGTCAAACCCGACGATCCCGGCTACGGCCTGCGGGAAGCCGCCAAAGAGGGCATCGCCACTGGCCTGTTCGTGGTGCATGGCCTCGATCTGGCCCTGATCATCGAGGCGGGCAGCCAAGCGGTGATGGGTCAGCGGGCGGACAAAGCCATTGCGCATCTCTTCGAAGCGGTCCCAGCCGACGTGGACCGGTGCGCCTACAGCCCGTGACAACCGGGCGGCTTCGATGCCCGCGCTGGGAACCGAACTGAGGGGGATCTTGCGCCCGAATCCGCCCCCCAGATAGGTGGGGATGACTTCGATCTGCTCCGGCTCAAGATCCAAGGCGGCAGCGATATCGCGCCGCTCGTTCATCTCAAACTGCGTCGAGGTCCATACCCGGCCACCGCCGGATCCGATGTCGGCCAGGGCTGCTTGGGGTTCCATGGTGGCATGGGCCGCCATCCCGCTGCGGTATTCGGCCACAACCGTGGAGTCCTCCTTGAGAATCGAGAGCGCATTGCCCTCGCGCTGGATGCTCACCCCACCCCGGCCGCCGACGGAGACCAGTTCCTCCAATTCGGCCTGTTGCCAGGGGTGCCCTTCGTCCCATTCGACCTCCAAGGCGCTGCGGGCGGCAAAGGCTTGCGGACGCGACCTGGCTACCACGCCGGCAAAATCGTCCTCAATCACAACCTGGACCACGCCGGGCATGCCCGCGGCTTGGCCCGGACGGGCGGACCGCATTTTGGCTTCAATGGCCGGCGGGTGCACGGCGGCGCCGTAGAGCATGCCCTCCACCCGGGCGTCGTAGCCAAAGATGGCTTGACCGGTGACTTTGGCCGGCAGGTCGACACGGGGCACGGGCTGGCCGATCACCTTGTACTCGCTGGGTGATTTGAGCGGGATCTCGCCCTCCGGGATCTGCCATTGGGTAGCGCCGGCGACCAACGCACCGTAGGTGATGCGGTTGCCGGGATCGTCCGCCTGCTGAAACGCACCGTCGTGGGCCACCAAGTTGCCGGCAGGTTGATCCAGAACCCGGACCGCCTCGGCCCGCAGGATCTCGCGCAGCGTAGCGGCGGCCTGGCGCAGGGGATCGTATAGGGTGGTTACCGACATGCTGCCGCTTGTGCCCCGGAAGTTGCCGTCGGCCTGACTGGTACTGGCGTGCAGGATCTCCAGCTGGTCCCAGGACACTTCAAGCTCCTCGACCGCAATCTGGGCCAAGGCGGTGTGGATGCCCTGACCCATTTCGGCTTTGGGCAAATAGATCCGGACTCGTTCGTCGGGATAGATCTTGAACCAGATGAATGGATCCAGTGTGCCACTGGCAAAGCCGCCGGCGTCTCCTTCGGTGAGTCCGGCCGCTGTACGGCGAAGGGCCGGTAGGCCCAAGGGGATGCCCAGGGCCAGGGCAGCGCCGGTGGCCGCCACACCGATGAGAAAGCCTCGGCGGCTGATGTACCAACCATCCTGGGGCTGCTCGGGAATCGGGTCCAATTGTTCTGTTGCCTGCTCGCTCACGAATCACCTCCCGCCGGGGCCTGGATCTCTGCGGCTCGGGCCACGGCCCGTTTGATGCGGCCATAGGCGCCGCAGCGGCACAGATTGGCACTCATGGCGGTCTCGATCTCTTGATCCGTTGGCGCGGGATTTTCCTCCAACAAGGCTACGGCGCGCATCATCTGCCCGCTCATGCACCAGCCGCACTGGTGCACCTGCTCATCCAGGAAGGCCTGCTGCACCGGGTGCAGGTTCCCTTCGGAGGACAGGCCCTCGAGGGTGCGGATGGCTTTGCCTTCGACGGACGAGAGCATGGTGATGCATGAGCGTGTGGCGGCGCCGTCCAAGTGGACCTCGCACGAACCGCAGATCCCGATGCCACAACCGAATTTCGTACCCGTCAAGCCCAACTCATCGCGCAAGACCCACAACAACGGGCGATCCGGCTCGCTGTCGACTTCATAGATCCTGTCGTTCACGGTAATCTCCATAGCTTTTCTCCTCAGTGGTCTGTCTGAACACGGACTGGTCTACAGGATGCCCAAGAGCAGGGCGATGCCTACTCCGGCTAGCAGGCCTAAAAACAGGCCGGCCAGCGCACCAAGAAACAGGCCCAACCCGATGCCAACGGCCGATTTTAGACAGCCTCTCGATGTGGTCATTGTGTTGTTTCCTCCTCTGATCCCCGAAGACCCGTTCCTTTGATGCTGCTAGGCCCAATCCAGCGACTGTTGGGGCACTAGGACTTGAACGGCAACCGGTCCCCCACGGTGGCGAAATCACGGTAGCCCAAGAACAGGCTTGGTTTTGCTAGTGTGCGTTCATTGCTGGGTGCAACAGGTCCAATCGTCAACGGGTGTCTGGGTTTCAGCCTGGAGCACCTGGGCCTCGAGGTGTGAAAGGCCAAGCTGCCGGGCGACCGACACCCGGTGATGGCCGTCGATAACAAAATAGGCTTGGCCAAGCCGCACAACCTGGATCGGTGGCAACGGTTTCGAATCGTCGAAGGCCTGTTTCACCCGCGTCCAGCGTTGCTGGTCACCGTCTTTGAGGGGTAGAAAGCTGCGTGTGTAGTCAGAGCAGCGCTCGACGCTGCCTACCACGTCCTGCAATGGAATCTCACTATATGTTGTGCCTCCGTCGATGCAGGCCTGGAGCTGGTCGCGTACCTCGGGGAAGCAGAGCAAGTCCGTTGGCTGCCTCCGTAGACGGGACCACAGCTGTTCGCGCTTGGCCTGATCGCGGGCCTGTTGGAAGCTTTTGACCTCTGGTGTTTGACTATCTAGCTTTAGCGCGGCGTAGCTCATGATCTACCTCTCCATGTCCAATCCACAAATCAACAGTTCTGTTGGGTCTATGACCGTCGAGTCCGAACACGAAGGGCCAGTGCTGCCAGTGCGTAGGTAACCAGGGCCAGCAGCAGGCAGGCCAGCACCCCCTGCCAGATCACGGCTCCGTTCCAGCCGCCGTTGATCAACTCGCGCATGGCATTCAGGACATAGGTGATCGGGTTCAATTGGGCAGCCGTTTTTAACCAACCATCGAGCAGCTCCAGTGGCACAAAGGTCGGGGCCAGGAACGTCAGCGGGAAAAAGATAAAGCTGGCACCCTGGGTCGCTGCGGCGCTGCCGCTGCCCAACGCGGCCGACACGGTAAAGCCAGCAAAGCCAGTGCCCAACAAGACTGCGAGTCCGATGACGGCCAGCAGCCCGAGCCAGCCTGTGGCAGGCTCCAAGCCGAGTAGCAGGCCCACACCGACGACGATGCTTGCTTGCAGGCCCAAGATGAAGGCGCCGGCCAGGATTGGGCTCAAGAGCAGGACCGCCCGATTGACCGGGGTGAGCAAGAGCTTGTCAAAATAGCCGCGTTCGATATCCCGGACCATGTTCTGGGCGGCGATTCCGGCCCCGGCCAAAGCAGAAGAGATGATGGATAGGGGCAAGATGAAGCCAAGGTAATCGCCGCCGATACTGGGAATAAAGCCCGCCGCCCTGCCCAACGTGGACTGGTAGATGACCAGGAAGAAGATGCTGATGGCAATCGGCGGCAACAGGGCCTCCGGGGTTCGCAGGATGGTGATCATGTTCCGTTGCGTCAGCATCAGAACCTGGTATGGAAAAGAATTTCGTTTCTCAGTCCCGGAAGCAGGCAGGGACTGGGCATAGGTTTCTGTACTCATCGGTGATTTTTCTCCTTATTCGGTCTGAGGTCGCGCTATGCGGCCTCAGCTTGGGGCGCTGCATCGGTTACCAGTCGCTGGCCGGTCACTTGAAGAAACACGTCATCGAGGGTCGGTTGCGTGAGTGTTAGTGAAATCGGCTCGATGTCTGATTCTTGCAGGCGGTTCATGACGGCCGGAATGGCTTGCGCTGCCTGGCTCAGATAGAGGCGGACGACGTCGCGATCGAGTTGTAGCTGGTCGCCCATGTCGCCCAGTTCAGCCAACGCCTTTTCAGCCTCTGCACGCTCGTCAAACAGCAGGTTGATCGACTCGCCGCCTAGATCCGCCTTGAGCCTGGCCGGTGCGCCCTCGATGGCCAGCTGGCCCCCATCAATAATGGCTATGGTGTCGGCGAGTTCGTCCGCCTCTTCCAAATACTGGGTTGTCAGAAAGATGGTGATACCCAGCTGCTGGTTCAAGCGTCGGACCTCATCCCAGACATCACGGCGGCTGGCCGGATCCAGGCCGGTGGTCGGTTCGTCGAGGAATAGGACTTTGGGCTCGTGGACCAGGGCCATGGCCAGGTCGAGGCGACGGCGCATCCCACCGCTGTAGGTGCCAGTGCGACGGTCCACGGCGTCGGACAGCCGGACCAGCTCAATGAGCTCGCGGGCGCGCGCCTTGGCCGCGGCGCGGCTGGCGCCGAACAGTTGGGCCTGTAGGGTCAGCAGTTCCATGGACTTCATGAGCGGGTCGATGCCGATCTCTTGCAGGGCTACCCCGGCAATGCGCCGCACGTCTTCGGCTTGGGCCACCACGTCAAAGCCGCCGACCGTAGCCTGTCCTGAGGTGGGCAGAGCCAAGGTTGTCAGGATCTTGATCGTCGTGCTCTTGCCGGCGCCATTGGGGCCCAGAAAGCCGAATACGCGCCCATCTTGGACCTGGAAAGAAATGCCATCCACGGCTTTGACATCGCCCGGATAGTGCTTCACTAGGTTTTCGACTACGATCTTGCGGTCAAACATGTTTGTTGCTCCTTAGGCATACGGCCTGTTGCCGTTGAGACGTATTGATTCTATGACTTGCTTCTTACGACCACATTATACACTTTTGTTAATATTTTGTCAAGTTAAAATTCAGTTAGAAAGGATGAAGGGTAATGGGTCTGCACTGGAAGAGGACTTTGGAGGTGTTACCGTCGAGTGCAAGCCTGCGGCGTGGGGGCGCATGTGTGAGGGCTGGCGCGTCTGTCAGCCTTGCTCGGCACGCAGTGCATGGATGTCGCGAGCCAGCTTGCGAAAGACGGTGATCAGCAAATCGGGGGATAGCCGGTAGAGCCACCAGACCAGCCGGGCCTGGGACGTCACGGTGATGATTGCCTCGTTGCGCTCGACTCCGCGCAAAATCGCCCGCCCGGCAATGGTCAGGTGGTGGGCCGCCTCCGAAGCCAGCGCCACAAAGCGGCGGCGAGACCGATGAGCACCAGAGCAAAGCTACCGCCGACGAAAACCCATTTCAGCAGGGTGAAGGCTGGCGCCAGAAGATCCACCACGGCCGTCTGGGCGGGGTAGCGCCACATCACCAGCGAGGTGGACAGATTCTCCAGATAGTCGAACAGGGCGCCCAGCAGCGGGGCGAGATTGGCGCGCTGCCAGCGGCTGTCCGCTGCAAACCCCCGGGCAAATAGCCAGCTGAGCGCCGTGGTCAGGAACAATGTATATACCAACGGCCAGACCAGATCGAAGGTGAAGCGGGCGCGGATGTAGGCGGCTCGCCCTTGCTCGCCGTACTGCTCGGCCATTTGGTACAGGTCGCTGGGTGTGTAGGTCAGGGACATATCGGGTGAATCAGCCGCGCCGGTCTCTTGCTCGCTTGTGGCCGCTTGGCGGGGGAGGACCAGTGCGGAGAACAGTAAAAAGATCAGCAGGGCGGCCAAGGTCACCCATCCTGTCGAGATGCGCTGCAGCCAGTTTGAGATCCAGTTGCACATGATCAGCCTCCATGTGTGGGCGGGCAAAGGTGGGGGGCGACCGCGAAGGTCGCCGTTTCCACCGTTTCTATCGGTTGCTCGTCAACCGCAGAACAAGCTTGTGAAACTTGCCCCCGGGACAGATATTGCGCAGGGCGCAAGCGGGACAGATGGTCAGCCCAAAGATGAGGGTGTAGACTACATGGGCCAGGGCGTAGCCAACGGCATAGGCTAGGCCGAGGTCCGCGATCCAGAACAGCGGAAATACAAGCAAGCCTACCCAGGCCATCACGGCAACTGTAGCATAGATCTCGAATTTCTGCTGCGATGTTTCGACCGCCTTGCCACCGTAAAAGATCTTGGCCATGAGACTGGCCGGAAGGATGCCGATAACGGCGGGACAGAAGCCACCCACATAGGGGCAGTTCTGATGGGCACAACAATAGGCCTGGAAATAGCACATCACCAGGTAGAGCAGCAGGAACACGAGAGCGAGCAGGAAGCCAACGGTCCACAAGTAGACCAAGACCGAGAGCAGGAGGACAAGAAAGGGCACGGTCAGCAGGAGGTACAGCTTTTTCCGTTGGTAGGGGACGCATGACATATCCGGCATTGGATCGGTAGTCATTGTGTGCACCTTTCTGGTCGCTCCCTAGGAGCGTGAGGCGGCAGCGGGCGCCGCCTGAACGTGACGTTCGACATATTCGGGCAGCCGGTCCCAAGCATCGGGATGGTCCAGGTAGGGATCGATGGGGCACTCCTACGCAGCTACTCGCGCCAGGACTCGAGCCAATCCTGCGCCGTCAGCTGGCGGATCTCATCCATGTAGGCATCTGGATCCAATTGTTCCCCTCGGGACATTTGCCATAGATACTCGGCCAGAACATTGCCGACGGCATGGATGGCGTCGTGCCGATCCAGCCCCTCATCCATCAGGCGATCCAGGGTGGCGGCCACCGGAGTTTCGTCTCCACCTGCCGCTTGGTTCTCGACAACGGTGTGGATGAGAGCGTGCAACAGTGCATCGGGTACGTCGATCCTGGCCCGCTTATGATAGTGACGGACGAGCTGCGTGCGCTCCATCTCGTCGAGCGCCAGCCACTCTTGTGGATCGGGCGCTCGATGAGGGCTATAGCGGGTAAACATGGAAGCCTCCCTCGGGCCTGTGCCGGACTCTGGAGCTAGTCGCGGCAAACCGGGCTGGTTGCTGCCGTTCCATGATATCAACTCCTCCGGTTTCTGTCAAGGTCCGGAGTGCAATCGCAGCCCCGGCTCGCTCGGCGAGCTGTGCTGGTTGGATACCTTTCAGCGCCCAGCGACCTGCTCAGGATGCCTCCGCTCGCTAATCGAATCAAATGTGCTGACTCTGAAAGATCAACGCCGCACCATTGACAGGGACGCGGGTGTCTGATAAAATGGACGGGCAGTGCGGCAGATGAGCTGGTTGCCCGCCGCACTCAGAGACCGTATCTCCTGATAGAATCTCGCCTCCGATCTTGTTCTTGTCCTGATAAAGGGGGGTGCTCTATGCAGACAGGGCCAGAGACAGCCGACTGGGTGTTCTTCTGGATCGTGGCCGGGGCCCGCTTCCTCCTACCGCTGACGATTCCGCGCTATCCTTTGCCGGGCATCGTGGCATCACTGCTGCTCGACGGTATCGACCAGACGCTGTTTCAGCAGTTTACCAACCTGCCGTTGGAGGGCTATCAGGGCTATGACAAGGCGTTGGACATCTACTACCTGACCATCGCCTACATCTCTATGCTGCGCAATTGGGCGAACCGGTTTGCATTCCAGGTCAGCCGTGCCCTCTTTTATTGGCGCCTGCTGGGCGTGGCCTTGTTCGAGCTTACGCACTTACGGGTGTTGTTGCTGATTTTCCCCAATACCTTCGAGTACTTTTTTATCTTCTACGAGGCTTATCGCCTGCGCTGGGATCCACAGCGGATGTCAAAGAGACTGTTGGTCGGCGCTGCGGCGGCGATCTGGATCGTGATCAAGTTGCCGCAAGAGTACTGGATCCACATCGCCCAACTCGACACGACCGACTGGATCAAGGGCACTCTTTTCGGTATGCCTGTCGACACATCGTGGGCTGACCTCCTACGGACCAGGCCGGGGGTGTTTGTCGGGGCGTTTCTAGTGGTGGCCCTGATCGCGGCGGTGGTCTGGTGGGTCGCCCGGCGACATTGGCCCCCCGCCGATCGAGTGATGGCGCTTTCCGCCGACGCTCACCAGCCGGCGTTCTCTGCGGACGAGGTCCGGCTGGCTGTGACCCGCGAGGCCAGCCACATCCTGGATGCGGCGCTCCTGGAGAAGGTGCTGCTGATCACCATGGTGAGTCTCTGTTTTGCCCAGGTGCTGCCGGAGGTGCGAGCCACCGACTTCCAGTTGGTCGTGGGGGTGGCATTCGTCGTCATGGTCAACACGGCGCTGAGCCATTGGCTGGCACGGCGTGGGTTCGGCTGGGTGTTTACGCTGGCCCAGTTCCTGGTGATGGTCCTGGTCAATACGATCTTGTTCCTGACCTACATGATCCTGCGCTCCTGGTTCGATGCCCCGGTCAGCGGATTGAATGCAGCGTTCTTTGTGCTTTTCTTGACGCTGCTGGTCACGCTCTATGACCGGTACCGGCAGGTGTACCTGATGCGCTTCGACCTGCAGGGTTGAGTTCGCCGAAGGAGGGGATACGGGGCACCCCTCGCCCGCTAGTGTTCACTTCCGGCCGACGTATAGCCCGTATCCGAAATAGTCATCCAGGTTTTCAGGTATGACCCCGCGCTGCTGTACCTGTCTTACGAACTGCCTATACGCTGGGTTTCGGGCGTACAGCGCCAATATCCGGCCCCAGACCCCCAACATCCCCCGGCAGCCATACCGTCGCAGCAGACCTTGGAGCTCATTCTGTGTGCTGATCTCGCGTACCTGGACCACGATATCCCTCAGGTCGGCACCCTCCATCAAGGCTCGCCACTCCTCAGGCGTGAGAGGGCTGACAGCAGCCCCCACCTCCTGGGATACCCAGTCGACCATTTCCGGTGGAGGTGGGACCTGAAGCCAGGTGGATTCATTCAGACCGACATAGCCGCCTGGCCTGGTCACGCGGGCGTACTCGTCCACGGCTCGCTGCTTATCTTCCGGGAAAGCGCTCACCGACTCGGTGATGACGGCGTCGAACACCTCATCATCGAACGGTAGATCCTGGGCATCCGCTACCCGAAATTCGGTGTTGGCCGCGATCCCTTCCCGGGCCGCCCTTTCGCGGGATCTCTGGACCATACCCTCCAAGATGTCTACCCCCACGACTCTGCAGTCAAACTTGTGGACGATAAAGGCCGGGGTCACCCCCGCGCCACAGCCGACGTCCAAGACGTAGCTGTCCGGACCGATGTGGCACAGCGCCAGAAGCTCTTCGGTCGCCCCGGCACCGCCCAGATGTTTGGTAAGCCCCACCTGTGCGGCAAAGTCAAAGAAATGCTCTGCGTTCTGCATGTGTCTGCCCTTCCTATGTATGTGAATGCCCATCCCGTGGTCGACGCGCCATCCAGTGAGCGGTAGCGGCGACTACCTTGGTCAGGGAGCCCGATCTGGGCGTGTCCTGGTGATCTGCCCCTCCGTTTCAATAGTATATTACCAGAGCGGTGGTGTAGCTGTCATCCCCCAAGTGGAGGATATGGCTAGGGATTCTGCGGGCCAAGGAGGGGGCGCGATGGGGATGCTGAGATAGCCTGTGACCGCCCGCGGTGTCCCGACATGTTTGGGACCGGGCTAGGACCAAAGGACCAAGCGGCACACGGTCCATTTTCCTAGTGCGGTTGAGTTGGTAGTCTCTTTCGCGCCTCGCGGGGACGTGCTATTCTGAGATCACGAAGGGTCGGAGGGGAGTCCACCAAGCAATATCAATGTAGCCGGACTCGAAGAAATCGAAAGGTGGGAAGCAGTCTAGGAGGCGAACATGACGTATCATTTGGATCCGAAGACGCAGGAGTATTTGTGGCGCTGTCCCCAGTGTGGAGCCTCGATCCGGCTGGCGAGCGAATTGGCTGTGTCTCAGGTGCGGCGTGCGGGCGCCTGCCAGGGATGCCGCGCCAAGGCCGTCCTTGAGCGGAATCCCGCCTTGGTCGGTCTGTACCTGGACTTTTGGGCGCGCGCCGATGCTTGGCCACAGAGCGATTCGTGGCTGGAGGCCATCCCGGTCGCCGGCATTTCGATCCTCGGCGGGGCGCACGCCCCGCAGGGAACGTCGCCAACTGCGGGCGAGGCGATGATAGACCGGCCCACCGGATGGGCCTAGATCGAGCTATTGCCCGCCTGGGAGGCAGCCGAACAGTCGTGGCTGGTGCAGGCGCAAAGCAGGAGCAAGCTGGCCAGGAGTAGGGTGCTACCAAGAATGGGCC